>CAYOTG010000188.1:0-2517 GCA_964406825.1 uncultured bacterium | reverse complement strand
GAAGTTGAACTTAGAGAAATTTCTTTAAGAGATCGCCCGCAAGCATTATATAATGTATCCCAAAAAGGAACAGTTCCTGTATTGATTACCAATGATGATATTATTATTGATGAAAGCTTAGATATCATGCTATGGTCATTAAAAAATGATAAAGATCAAACATGGTTAAGTAAAAATTCTAATAAAGAAATTGAACTAATTAATATCAATGATACCACCTTTAAAAAATGGCTTGATAGATATAAATATCATGATAGATATCCTGAAAATTCAAAAGATTATTATAGAGATAAATGTGCTACTATTTTATCTGAATACGACAAACAATTATCTAATAGTAAATATCTTTTACAAAACGATATAAATATTGCAGATATCGCAATTTTCCCATTTATCAGGCAATTTGCGAATGTTGATTATCAATGGTTTGAAAGTAATTATATTCATCTAAAAAATTGGTTAAATAATATATCTTCTTCTAACTTATTTAAATCAATAATGCAAAAACATAGCACTTGGAACGAAAAAGATGAACCTCAGATTATTAATTTCAATAATTAAAAATATTTTCTAAGTTCTATGCATTGAGGAGTGCCTAATGCTGGATTCTCATGATTTAAGTTTCCAAAAATTATTGCCCACTTTTTAATTTCAAAACTTAAGCCATAGGAAAAGTCACTATAACCGTCTGAATAACTTGAGCCAAGCATTAAATTTACATATGGAAATTTTGTCATCATCCCTAATTTAAAAATATTATTATCATTATGTTGAATCACATCAATATGATATACTAAATCAGTATAGAAATTATCTGAATTAATAATATTTATATTATGAGAAATCCCTATCCCAACATAAGGATTTATCGTGATACTTTCTTCTGAACTATAATATTCTTTTCCTGAATTTTTAATAACAAATCCCATATTAAAACTATCAGATATTTTTTTTGTTAACCCTAAATCAAATGTATATCCCCAAGAATTTTCTGTATGTAATTTTAAATAATTGAGTTTAACATTATAGCCCACTTTCAAACCTTTAATACTAACAAAATATTTACTCAAATTTATACTGCTGCCATAATCTATTGCGAACCAATTGGCTGATACATATCCTTCTGGATTTGAATCGTTATCTGAATGTTTTTCTATATCATCAATTCCTAGAGATTCAAAGGATAGAGAATGGTTCATGTCACCTTTAAACATCCAAGTAGTTTTTTGACCAGATAACCCTGCAAGCCAAGTGTTATTTGAAAAACCAAAGTAGGGTTCAACAGAACTTGAAGGATTGATAGCAATATCCAAATTACCCGCAATACCAGAACCTGACATAGCGAGGATAGTTGCTTTTTGGGGAATAACTAAAGCCTCCAGACCTATGCTCCAGACAAAACTCATTAAACAAATAATATAAATTAATAATCTTTTCATTTAAAGAATGTCAATGTAAATAAATGACTAACCCCTTCATCAAATTTACCGGTATCCATAGCATAATCTAAACCAATATTTAGATTGTTTTCTGTTTTATAAATATTTACTCCGAATCCAAGCGAATAATTCAAAATATTATTTTTATTATTTAATCCTAATCTCATTGTATACATTTTATTTGGTTTTATTTCTAGTCCTAGTTTATGTATATAATTTTTAAAATCTATGACACAATCTGTTTGATATAAAAATAATATTTCTTTATTGAATTGTGAAGATATCCCTGCTGATATAATTGTTGGGAATTCCTCATCATAAGAATAATTAATAGCTCCTGTATCAACGTCCCATGAATATTTTGCATATATATTTTCTAGCATTAATGCTAATTGAAAATCAGATGAAAATCTATATAAAAAACCAATATCAACACCAATACCATCTGCAGTATAACTAGCAATTTTACTTTGTAATATTTTTATATTAACACCTGGTGAAAAATTCCCTATGCTAGTGCCAAAGGATAACATACCATAACCTTCCCAAGCACTGTACATTCCTGTTGATACTAAATCATCAGTAATACCAACAATATTATCCGTGCCTAAAATATAAACAGACAATCCTATTGAAGCCGTTGGAGGTGCTGGAATCGTCATAGAAAAAGTCTGTATATATCTATCCAGTGACATATCAAAATATGAGAATCCATATTCTATTTCTTTAATAGAACCCAAAAGCGCAGGATTGGTTAAAGCATTATAGCCTCTATTATAATTTGCTAAAATAGAATTAGATAGAGCTATTTGTCTAGCATTAGAACCATATCTATAAGAAGATCCAACATAACCTCCAGAAGAAGCTTGCAAATAGGTAAAAATAATCAGTGTTAATATTAAAATTTTATACTTCATCTAAATTTTATAACTCCAAGTTTTCCCCAATGAATTTGACTGCCCACTTTTAATTTGCAAAAATAAACCCCATTTGCGACTCTCTGCCCATTACCATTTAGTCCATTCCAGTGACAGGTTATACGTTCTCCATTTGAATCACAATTTTGAGATAAAACTCT
>CAYOTG010000187.1:0-2521 GCA_964406825.1 uncultured bacterium | reverse complement strand
GGCCCATTGAAAATATTTTAACAGCTATAAAAAAATATAATTATAAAAAATATAGACCAATAATGTTTGAATATGTTTTAATGGAAGATATTAATGATAGTGAACAAAATGCAATAGAGCTATCCAAACTATTAAAAAATATTAATTGTAAAATAAACATTATACCATATAATGAAACAGAAGGTCACTATAGAAGGTCTAACAAAATTGATATATTTGTCAATCAACTAAAGAGGATTAATAGTAATTATAGAGTATTAATACGTTGCAGCAAAGGGCAGGATATTGAAGCTGCATGTGGACAGCTAGCTACTACAAATGAATAACATAATAAATCAAATAGATGATTTAATAAATGACAAACCTGAAACATGCATTATACTTGGATCAGGATTAGATGATTTTGTAAACAAATTGCATAATGTAAAAACTTTAGATTATGAAAATATATCTGGATTTTTAAAAACAAAAGTGAAGGGTCATACTGGACAATTTGTATATGGATATATAAATAAAACTCCCATTTTATGTGCTAAGGGAAGATTTCACTATTATGAGGGACATACATTTGAAGATGTTGGAATAATAATAAAAATATTCAACCACTATAAGCCTAATAAAATAATAATAACTAACTCTTCTGGATGTTTAAGATTAGACTGGGAAATTGGAGACTTTATGTTAGTTACAAAATTCATAGATTTTTCATTTATTAAAGATAATATCCCTAAATATTATGAACTTAAAGCTACTATTAATAATAATTTCAATATACATAAAGGGAGCTATACATATACAATAGGACCCACATATGAAACAAAGGCTGAAATAAATGAAATCATTAAAATAGGGGGAGATGCCGTTGGTATGTCAACATTCCCTGAGTATTTGATGTGTAAAAAATTAGGCATTAATCCTATTGTCATATCATGCTTAACTAATTATGGGGCAGGCCTTGTAAAGAAAAAGATAAAACATGAAGATGTATTATTAAACGCTAATAGATTTAGAGACAATTTCAATAATCTTATAATAAAAATTATCCGAAATACTTAATTCCAAAAAATACAGATGATATAATCATTACAATTGATATTATAACAATGATTATAAACATAATATTAATAAATCGTGACATATGCCCCATGTTTTTTGTTTTATTTTTATACGGGAATGGAATATTAGGGATAGGTTTATCTAAAAAATCACATATTGGTTTCCAACCATCTTTAACTTGATAAATTAAAAGCCTATCTTTAGGGACATAATCAATAACTGATTGATTCCATTCATTAAACCTTTGTTTTATAGCTTCATCAGTTTTTTCACCTTTAAAAGCACCATTATCGCCTAGTATCATTTTATTATGGATATCTTTTTGTAGCTTAAATGAAGTATAAGGAATTTTAGCTAAAAATTTAAAAGTAAAACTATTTAATACCTGATTATTTAATACATTCCAACTTTTTATCCAATTTTCATCATCTCTTATAGTTAAAATAATTTTAGCGTCTGGATAAAATTCCATTAACTCTTTATAATAATTGCAACTTGGAAAATCTAAGCAAGCACCATACCCTTTAAAAATAGTCTCCCAATTAAATTCATTATTATTATTGTTGTTAAAAATTAAATCATGCCATAATCTAGCATCATTCTTATTTAATAATATATTTTGCATATGATAGGAAGGTTTTGAAATCAAATATTCAAGTGCATATTTAAGACTTCTAGTTCCTGTTCTTCCCCATCCTGCGCAAATTACTTTCATATTTAAATTTATCTTTTGTTGATGATTTTAATCAATAATTCAATTAAAAATTAATAATAATTATATTTTTTTCATGTAATTAATTTGAATTAATTTGAATCAAACCTATTATTCTCGTCTATAAATACTAAAAAATTGACTTAAATAATTACTTAAAATTACTTAAAGAAATACTTTAAATAAAATATTGACATGAATAGATTATTTTTTATAAGTTAGTGGCTAGTAACACAGAATGAAACTTTATTCTGTTTTACTGCAACTTTTATAAAATAGAGGTTGCAATCTAAGAGCTAATTGAGTCTTTTAGATGAACATAAATAAGTTAAGGAGAATAACAATGAAATCAGCTTTATCAAATGTAAACGGTTGGTTAGGCGGAATCGTTGGATTGTTAAAGACAGTTATTGTGTTCTTTGTTTTTGCAGGTATCCTGTGGCCAACAGGTATTAATGCAATTGGTGGTATAATGAGTCTTATCAGTACATTCATAGGTGGTGGATTAGCAGGGCTATTAGCTCTTGTTGTTTTTGTTTCATTTATGGACTAATCAATCACTTGTAAGAATATGTTTATGGGCAATCACTGATTGCCCATAAACTGGCTTACATACTTAAATAGGAGGTCTAATGAAAAAAGCAATGGATACAATCACTACTTGGATATACGATTTTACTGATCTGCTAAAAGCTCTAATCGTTTTAGGAATATTTATTGGAATCCTTTATAATGATGTTTTTGGAGTTATTG
>CAYOTG010000186.1:0-2529 GCA_964406825.1 uncultured bacterium | reverse complement strand
CCAAGTCCAACAATTATTTTCATACTATTATTCCTCTGTTTTACTATCTTCTGAATCTTCTGACGCAGCTTCATCTGAATCGGGAGATTCTTCTCCTTCTTCTGATAGGGCTTCGTCTCCCTCGATATCTTCTTCATCAATCACTGGCGCAACTTCTTCTTCTTTCATAGGCACAGTTACTGATACTATAATTTGATCTTCAGGAGTTTTCATATTCAACTTATCATCTAACTCTATCTCTTCACACCTAAGACTATCTCCTATATCAAGATGGGAAATATCTATATCTACACTTTGAGGGATATCCATTGGTAGACACTCTAATTCAATCTCATTTAAATTTTGAACTACTATTCCTCCCTCTGTGACTCCCTTAGCAGTACCTAATATATTAATTGCAACATTAACTGATACTAATTGATCCATCTTAATACCATATAAATCAATATGTATTATTTCATCTGTAACAGGATGGTATTGTATTGATTTAAATAAAACACTCCGTTTTTTTCCCCCCACAGAAACATTAAAAATTTGAGTATCAGCTTTTTGTGCCTGACTTAATTCATTTTTTTCTATATAAAAAGAGACACTCTCTTTTGAGTCGTGTGAATAATAAACTCCTGGTATTTTACCCTCTTTAAGAGCTCTTTTTCTCCCACCTTTATTAGTTAAGTCTCTTTTATCCACATTTAAATTAAATTCATTTGACATTTTTATATCCTTTCTTATGACATTTAAACATTAAACATCGAACTTAAAGAATCTCCATCTACAATCCTTTTTATAGATTCTCCAAATACATTAGCGACATTTATGATTTGCAACTTAGTAAATTTATTTTTTTCCTTTAACTCAATGGTATTACACACAATAACTTTAGATATTTCTGATTCAGCTAATCTTTCAACTGCAGGGCCTGACAAAACAGGATGAGTCGCAACCGCCATAACAGATAAAGCTCCATTATTCATTGCAGTGCTAGCAGCATTACAAATTGTTCCTGCTGTATCAATCATATCATCTATAATTAAAACATGTTTATTTTTTAAATCTCCAACCAAGTTAACAACAACTGCTTGATTGGCTTTAGGTCTTCTTTTATCAATTAGTGCAAAAGATATCCCCAATGTTTTAGCATATGCTTGACTCATTTTTGCGCTTCCTACATCAGGCGATAAAACAACTCCTGTACTTTCATTTAAATTCAAATCTTTTAAATGACTAAAAAGAGCTATTCGAGAATAAAGGTGATCAAATGGGACATCCGCAAATCCTTGAATTTGCGATGAGTGTAAATCCATTGACACAATTCTATTAACTCCTACAGAAGATATCACATCTAAAAACATTCTAGAAGAAATTGGGACTCTTGGTTTATCTTTTCTATCTTGTCTTCCATATCCAAAATAGGGGATAACAGCAACAACAGATTTAGCAGATGCTCTCTTTGCTGCATCAAGGATTAATAATAATTCCCAAATATTTTCAGCGGGAGGATTGGTTGATTGAATAATAAAAACATCCTCATTTCGAATATTTTCATCAAACATCACCGATAATTCTCCATCACTGAATTTTTTTATCTTTAATTTTCCTAAATCTATACCTAAGTATTTACATATATCTTTAGCTAAAGATTTATTTGAATTTCCACTAAATATTTTCATGCTGGGGGACAGGGAGTCGAACCCCGATTCCATGGACCAAAACCATGTGTCCTACCATTGAACGATCCCCCAAAATCTATATCCATCAAATTACAGGGAATGTTATGTGAGTATGATATGTATTTAAACTTTTTGCAGCTTCTTTTGCTGTCATAATATCATTGTATATACCAAACACAGTCGAACCACTCCCCGACAAACCCGAATATAAAGCACCTGACTTATATAGCATACCCTTTATATTCAAAATTTCTGGATATGTCAAACATACAATATGTTCAAAATCATTTTCAAATAAAGTCCAATCGACTTTATCATCCAAGGGCGAAAATTTAGGATTTATTTTTTGACCATACAACTGTTTTTTTACTTTACTATATGCCCACTTAGTTGATATTGAAAAATTTGGTATTACTAATAAAAAAAATTTATTTTTTATTGATTCATGATTTATATCTTCTATAACATTACCAGTTTGGGATATCCCCTTAATTCCTCCCCTTATAAAAAAGGGAGTATCACTTCCAATCTTATTTGCTAGTTTTTCTAAAATATTACTTGAAAGATTAAGATTGTAAAGTTTATTTAAGGCAATTAATGTGTATGCAGCATTACTACTTCCCCCTCCAAGACCTCCTCCAATTGGTATTTTTTTATCAATATCAATTTTATATTTAATATCTATATTATAGTACTTAGACATAATATTAACAGCATCTTGAACAGAATTAGATTCAGGAATTTTTACATTATTAAATT
Source organism: uncultured bacterium (assembly GCA_964406825.1). Lineage (GTDB taxonomy): Bacteria > Fidelibacterota > Marinisomatia > SCGC-AAA003-L08 > D37C17. The sequence goes on along the minus strand of CAYOTG010000186.1, from coordinate 100 downwards.
GGATAGATAATTCACTGGAAGGAGTAAAACTTAGGCAGTCGTATAAATCTAATTCAATAAATATAGATAAAATATTATGATATCCATCTTTTCGTTGATT
>CAYOTG010000185.1:0-2531 GCA_964406825.1 uncultured bacterium | reverse complement strand
ATCTAAATTTATAGGAGGAATTTATTTTTCTAGAAATCATATAGGTGACCCTAATGAGAAAAATCCATTAATTGTTGTCGAATCGGATAAACAACGCGAAGCTTTATATTTTATTAATAATAGAATCTTTCATAAAGATGCCTTTGATTTTGATCAGAATTTATTAAATAAATTAGCTCCAGAAAGGCATGAAGATTTTCGCGGCTATGTATGGAGGATGGATAGATTAGATTATCCTATTCATACAGTTATTAAACGTATTCAAGCTAATGCTTTATATACAATATTCCATCCACGAAGGATTTTAAGATTGCAAGACAATGAATTACGAACCTTAGATAGCAATTTATTTACAGTAGCTGAACTTTTTAATACTGTGAATTCTATGATTTGGGAAGAATTAGATTCGGGAGAAAATATTAATAGCTACAGAAGGGAATTACAAAAATCGCAAATTGATTTATTAAGGGTTATTATTTTAGATATTTATAATACAACGCCATTCCCAAGTGATGCAAAAATTTTAGCACGTTCCAATTTAAAATCCACCCTAAAGAATATCTACTTTAATTTAACTAATAATAATTTTGATGAATATACTACAGCTCATCTAGAGAGTGCTGCAGAATATATTGAATCTATTTTAGAGGCAAAAATTAATATTAATTAAATGGTCATTATTTTAGGACCAACCGCTACAGGTAAAACTTCACTTTCTGTTAAATTAGCATATGACTTTGATGGTGAAATCATTTCAGCTGATTCAAGACAAATATATAAGGGGATGGACATAGGAACTGGTAAAGACTTAGATGATTATATTATACATAATCAACAAATCAATTATCATTTAATTGATATTCTAAATCCAGATACGAATTATAGTGTATATCAATTTAAAAAAGATTTTGAACAAGTATATAAAAAAATAATCAATAATAAGAAGAAACCATTTTTATGTGGTGGTACTGGTTTATATATTGAATCTGTATTATTAGATTATCAAATTATCACAGCGCCACCAAATTTTGATTTACGAGAAAAATTAGAATCTTACAGTTTACTAAGACTAATTCAAGAATTAAAAAAAATTAATAATAGCGCATTTGATCCAAAATACCATACTTCAAAACGTAGGGTTATTCGTTCTATAGAAATTTTATTATATAATAATGCTGATTCACTTAATATGAATATGCAAAAACCCTCCCCTAATAAAACAATAGTCATTGGGATTCAAATCGATCGTGAAAGAAATTTAGAGCTCATCAAAAAACGGCTGCTATTTAGATTAAAAAATGGGATGATAGAGGAAGTTGAACATTTATTAAAGATAGGTGTATCTTTTAAACGGCTTCATTATTTTGGATTAGAATATAAATTTATTGGTAGATATTTATCACAAGAGTTATCATATGATGAAATGGTTGAAAAATTAAATATTGCAATTAATCGATTTTCAAAAAGGCAAATGACATTTTTTAGACGTATGGAGAAACGGGGTATTAAAATTAATTGGTTAAAAATTAAACAATATACAGATATTAAAGCTCTAGTTAATATACACTTTAATCAATAAATGAATTTTCAACATACATTAGAAAAATATAAAAATAAGAAAATTAATATTGGTTTAGGAAACCCCCATACTTACCCCAAGGAAAATTTTTATAAATATTTTATTATTATACCATCATATTCTGAAAATTTATATATTCATGACACTTTAGCTACAATTGCTATTCAAAACAAAGAGTTGTTATCTCAACTTCTTGTTGTGGTTATTATTAATAATTCTACAGATGATAATAAAATGATTAAAGATAACAATGATAACACATATAGAAAATTATTAAATAGGGATTATGTTTTTGAAATGATTGTGATTGATTGTTTCTCAAGCCACCACGCATTATCTGATAATCAATCAGGAGTTGGGATGGCAAGGAGGATTGGTTATGATTTTTGTATTCGATATGCAAAACAAAACAGTTTGTTTTTTTCTTTAGATGCAGACACTTTAATTCATGAAAATTATTTGTTGCAAATAATTCAAACCTATAAAAGAAAAAAATTCACTTCTGCAGTTGTCAATTTTCAGCATCAGTCTAATGATAATTCAGAAATCCAACAAGCTATTATCAAATATGAAAGGCTTTTAAAAAATATAGCATTTAATATTAGAGCAACAGGCTCTCCTTATGGATTTGTTAGTATGGGGTCAACTATAATATGTACCATGGAGGCATATATAGCAGTTGGAGGCATGCCAATTAAAAAAGCTACAGAAGATTTTTATTTTTTACAACAATTAGCAAAATTTAGTCGCATTTATATTATAGATAAAGTTTTAGTTTATCCATCATCTAGAGCAGAAACCAGAGTTTATTTAGGCACAGGTTTTAGAATGAGCAATCTTAATGAAGATACTTTATTTAAAGATTTGTATATAAACCCTGAGGCCTATGCTAATCTAAAAAGTTTTTTTAAAATTATTGAAACTAAATGGGATTGTTCGATTATAGAAATTA
>CAYOTG010000184.1:0-2532 GCA_964406825.1 uncultured bacterium | reverse complement strand
GCTTAACCATTTTTTGAACTATTGAAGCTATTTGTGGAACAAACCAAATTAAAAGAAATACATTCATAATATTAAATACGGTATGGAACATTGATAGATGAACGGGTATATTATTTGGATCTGATGAATCTCCTGGAACTATGTAATCAATAAATAATATAAAGAAACTAAAGGAAATTAGCATCCAAACCACCCCAAAAACATTAAAAATCATATGTGCTCTAGCTGTTCGCTTAGCATGGTAATTGCCACCTAAAGATGCAAGATAGGCTGTTATTGTCGTTCCTATATTCTCACCTAAAACAAGTGCTGCCGCTGTTGGAAAATCAATCCAACCTTTAAAGGCCATTGTTATAGTTATTGTCATCGCTGCACTTGAAGACTGTACAGTAATCGTTAATATAACTCCTACAATGATAAATATAAGAACTGATAAAATTCCTAAATCAGTATAAGATGCTAGAAATGCAAGAACTTCTGGATTATCTTTAATATTAGGAACAGATTCTTTTAAAAATTTTAATCCTAAAAATAATAAACCAAAACCTACAAATATTTCTCCCAAATTCTTTCTTTTTATTGTTTTTGAAAAAATTAAAGGAAGTCCTATCCCTACAGCAGGTAAAGCAATAGTCGCAATTTTAAATTTAAAACCAAGTACAGCAATTAACCAACCTGTGATGGTTGTTCCAATATTTGCACCCATAATAATTCCTATAGATTGTACTAAGGTGAGCAATCCTGCATTAACAAAACTAACAACCATTACAGTTGTAGCTGAGGATGACTGGACAAGACATGTTGTTAGGAATCCTGTTAAAACACCAGCAAATCTATTTTGCGTCATGTAAGCAAGTATATTCCTAAGACGACTTCCAGCAGTTTTTTGGATCCCTTCGCTCATTACTTTCATTCCGAAAAGAAATACGCCTAGAGAACCTAAAATATTTAAAATTGTACTAATCAATTGTTGAAATTTATAATAATTTTCATGTTATAAGTTTATTAATATTTAAACATAAATGTAAGTCTATAATTATTTTCATTATCTTGAATAACAACATTTGGTGAAATATATAAGCCTTTAGATGGATTACATACAACACCAATCCAAGATGTTGTTACATCACTATCTGCAACACCTTCAATCTCCATTATGTCATTTCTTACAAACATATCTAAGGTCTCAGATATAGAATAATTACCATACAATGACATTAAGGTTTCTGTATTAACCGTTTCATATTGATTATATTCTAAACCTAATCTTAAATTATTTGATGCCCATCCTCCAAATAAACTGACTAAGTTAATATCTCCGGCATCACCTTCAAGACTTGTCATAACAAGTCCAATATTATAACCATCATTTTTATTAAGATTTCCTTCACCATACAGAAGTCTTAGGTAAGTTGCCATATAATCATCAGATTGCTCTGATTTATAACCCTCACCATTTAATATTTGAGCATTTATATTAAGATTCCCAATACTATGAGAATATCCTATTCCTAAATCTGCTGTATTAGTAAATTTATTAGCATCCAGTGGAGATTTTTCAATAAATCTATATCCCCAAGTATTCTCTTGGGTACCATAAGAATTAGTACCAATTAATCCTAAAGATAATAACCCTCCATTCTTACAACTCCAATCAACATAGGCATTTTTAAGATATGCTGCAAATCTACCATCAGCATTAACACCTTCTCTACCAACATCGTAACGAATTTTAAGAAATAAATCATCAGAAATATCATCGGTATATTGAAAATATACACGGTCTATTTCAAATGCATTATCATCATATTTAAAAATAGTATATCCTCCTATATCACCAGCTATTATAAGGGATAAAAAGATTATTATACTTGTAATGGATTTTTTATTGTTCATTAATACCTACCTCTCTTATTAGTTTAAAATTTAACTACTAATTAATATCTTTTTTATAAATTTTTATAGGAAAAAGTTTTTGTAAAAGAATTTGATTTCTCATCATCAATTTCAAGTAATGGATATATAAATAGATTAACAGGGTTTTGTTCATATCCCTCAAGATTAAAATCTCTACCTGTGATCATGTCAACTCTATTTTTACATACTGTACCAAAAAAATAATCGATTCGATTTGGATCCTTATCTGCCTCAGATATATCAACAGGATACCAACCTTCATTATCAACATAATAATCTGCCCAACAATGATATCCTACTACAGTACCCTCTTCACCACTAGGTATAGAGAAACCCATATGGAATCTTGCGGGGACATCTAATGTTCTACTAATTGATATGAAATAAGAATGATAATCTGTACAATTACCAACACCAATATCACATGCATACAAAGAGTTCCCATTCCCGTATGCATATTTTTCATCCTTCTTCTGAGATTTAACTAATTCATCTTTTGTTTTCTTTTTAATACCGTAAGTTATGTCATCAGGTAGCCATTCGTGTCCAGTATTTGGATTTTTTTCCCCATGAATATACTTGTAATTTTTAGAATTCTTATCATCTGTTGGTTTT
>CAYOTG010000183.1:0-2539 GCA_964406825.1 uncultured bacterium | reverse complement strand
CCATCACATACGCCACAATCATCTACAACAGCTTCACCATTACATTCACCAGCACAATCTTCTACTGCATCACCATTACATTCACCTCCACAATCTTCTACAGCTAAACCATCACATACACCTGCACAGTCATATATTCCGCTTGTACAACCATCCCCAACTGTAATTATTCCTGTCATTCCTTGTGCAGCATGGTTACCAATGCTACAAATATATTCATAAACTCCAACAGTATTAAATGTATATATACCAATTAATGCTGGTCCTGATACAGCATCTAAAGCAAATGACTCTGGGCCACTTACGGAAACAACATCATGAAATCCACCAACATTATTCCATTGTACACTTTGACCAGGTTCTACTTGTAAATCACTTGGAGAATAATAAAACGATCCTGCTTCAACTTGATGATCTGCATAAGAGCAAGAACCATCATCTAAAGTAGCATTTGCATCATAGTTTAGACCAAACAAATCTGTACAACCTGAACAAGATGAGTTATCACCATTACATTCACCGCAGTCATCTACTTCAGCTGTTCCAGCACAATCGCCTGCACAGTCAACATCTGCTGTACAGTTACCATCACAATCATAATTTTCTTCTGCATAACTACAAGATCCATCATCTTCCGTTGCATCAACATTATAGTTACATGCGCTTGAATCAGTACATCCTAATACCACGTCATCATAACCACCTTCAACAACAATAGTATTACAATCAATAACTTCTGAATCCAATGTTGTGCCACCTGCACCAGATATTACCACACCTGATAAGCAAGGATCTGCACCAACAACAGTTAATGTTGTTAATACTCCACTACCTGCTGGTATTACTGCTCCACTAAATGAAAACCCTAATACGGTTGTTGAACTTGTTGAAACAGAAAATCCTTCTTCTGCGGCTGCACCACCTGATGCACCTGTTACAGAAGCATTATTAACATAGAATTGGAATCCTGCTATATCTTCACTACTACTATATAAAACATCCACTGTTAATTCTTGATCAGGGCAATCTGATGAATCGCAAACGAATGATCCATCCCAACATTCTTCTGATGCACCATTACCATTACACTCACCACATTCATCTTCTACAGCTGTTCCAGCACAATCGCCTGCACAGTCAACATCTGCTGTACAGTTACCATCACAATCATAATTTTCTTCTGCATAACTACAAGATCCATCATCTTCCGTTGCATCTGCATCAAAATTACAGGCTGAAGCATCGGTACACCCTAAAGTAGCACCAATATAACCATCACCAACTACAATGGTTGAACAGTCGCTGTTTGAAGTATCAAGAGTTGTACCACTTGAACTTGAAATAACTACATCAGATAGACAAGCATCACTACCCAAAACAGTTAGTGTTGTTAAAACTCCACTACCTGAAGGGATAACTGCACCTGAAAATGAAAATCCAAGGACAACACCTGTTTCTCCACCAGTTGAAACAGTAAATCCAGCGTCAGCAGCTGCACCACCACTTGCACTGACTACACTTGTAACCCCAGAAACAATAAATTGGAATCCGGCTATATCATCATTACTATCATATAAAATATCTACTATGTTTTCTTGACAACTTGATCCATCACCATCACATACTTCACATTCATCTACAACAGCATCTCCACCACATACATCATTACAATCAAATTCTACTGTACAGTTACCATCACAATCAAAATTTTCTTCTGCATAACTACAAGAACCATCATCCTCTGTAGCATCCGCATTAAAGTTACAGGCTTGTGCATCTGTACATCCTAGTACTGCAGGAGCAGCATATACAATAGTTGTACAATCTACAACTCCACCATCAAGAGGAGCCCCACCTTCACCTGAGAGAACAAGAGATTCTTCAATTATACAAGTAGCATCTCCTTCTACAGTTAGAGTTGTTAAAACACCACTACCTGCGGGAATTACTGCACCTGAAAATGAAAATCCAAGAACTACAAATGAACTTGTTGAGACACTAAACCCAGCTGCTGCGGCGGCACCACCACTTGCACTGACTATACTTGCACCTTCAATATTAAATTGGAATCCTGCAATGTCAGTATCACTATCATATAAAATATCTACCGTAGATGTTTGAGCTGGACAATCAGCTACATCACATACAAAAGATCCATCCCAACACTCAGACTGGCCATCACCTTGACAAACACCACATTCATCTACTTCGGCTGTTCCAGCACAATCGCCTGCACAGTCAACATCTGCTGTACAGTTACCATCACAATCAAAATTTTCTTCTGCATAACTACAAGAACCATCATCCTCTGTAGCATCCGCATTAAAGTTACAGGCTTGTGCATCTGTACATCCTAGTACTGCAGGAGCAGCATATACAATAGTTGTACAATCTACAACTCCACCATCAAGAGTTGTTCCCTCAGGACTAGATAAAACTAGAGATTCTTCAATTATACAGGGAGAATCACCTTCAATAAGCAGGGTTGTTAAAACTCCACTACCTGCAGGAATTACTGAACCTGAAAAAGAAAACCCAA
>CAYOTG010000182.1:0-2540 GCA_964406825.1 uncultured bacterium | reverse complement strand
AAGGAGTTTTTGAATCTTTAGATCAAGTGGCACTAAGCGCTGTAAAACAATCCAGATGGATACCCGCTAAACAGCAGGGCAAAAGAATTGGAGTATGGGTTAACATCCCTGTTTCATTTAAATTAAAATAATTATTATTAATTAATTATTACTGCCATGTTTCAAATATGCTTTATTTAACTTAATAATATTATCAACTGATATTTCTTTAGGACATTCTGCTTCGCAGGCTCCAGTATTAGTACAACTTCCAAATCCCTCTAAATCCATTTGAGCTACCATGCTTTTAACACGTTTTGGATGCTCCACTTGCCCTTGTGGTAATTGTGCATATTGATTTACTTTAGAACTAACAAATAGCATAGCAGAAGAATTCTTGCAAGCAGCCACACATGCTCCACATCCTATACAAGTCGCAGAGTCAAATGCTTCATCTGCATTATTTTTAGATATTGGAATTGCGTTTGCATCAGGAGCTCCCCCTGTTCTAACTGAAATATAACCCCCTGATTCCATAATTCTATCAAAGGGGGTTCTGTCTACAACTAAATCTTTAATAATTGGAAAACTTTTCGCTTGCCAAGGCTCTATTACTAGAGTATCTCCATCTTTAAATGACCTCATATGCACCTGGCAAGTTGTTACTCCCTTAAGAGGCCCATGCGCTCTTCCATTAATGACAACCCCACATGTACCACATATGCCTTCCCTACAATCATGATCAAATGCAATAGGGCTTTTATTTTCTTTAATTAATGAATTATTCAACATATCTAACACTTCAAAAAAAGACATGTCTTCTGATACCCTATCAACTGTATAAGTTTCAAAATTTCCAGTGGATTCACTAGAAGATTGTCTCCAAATTTTTAAATTAATTTTCACTATTTATAACTCCTGGTCCCTAATTTTACATTTTCAAAGACTAAGTCTTCTTTATGTAAAATAGATTCCTTTTCATTATGTTCCCATGCTGCAACATAAGAAAAATTTTCATCATCTCTTTTGGCTTCATTTTCATCGGTTTGATGCTCTGATCTAAAATGCCCACCACAAGACTCTTCTCTATGTAATGCATCTTTTGCCATGAGTTCACCTAAATTTATAAAATCAGCTAAACGACCAGCTTTTTCTAATTCCGGATTAAACTCCAAATTACTGCCTGGAACATTGACATTATTCCAAAAATCGTCTTTAATCTTTGGTATTAATTCTAAAGCTTTATTTAAACTTTCTTTATTTCTAGACATACCCACATTATCCCACATCACTTTTCCTAATTCTTTATGGATATCATCAACTGACTTGGATCCTTTAATAGATAATAATTTCTTAATACGACTAGAAGATGAGTCAATCCCCTTTTGATAAGCTTCATGAGAATTATCTGATTGTGGTGTTTGGTTAGATAGATAATTCCCAATAGTATTGGGTAATATAAAATATCCATCTGCTAGCCCCTGCATTAATGCACTGGCTCCCAATCTATTAGCACCGTGATCTGAAAAATTGCCCTCACCTAAAATATGTAGCCCTTCAACATTACTCATTAAATTATAATCTACCCATAATCCTCCCATGGTATAGTGAACAGCAGGATAAATCATCATAGGAGTATGATATGGATTAGAACCTGTTATTTGTTTGTACATATCAAACAAATTACCATATTTTTCAGATACCCAAGCTTCTCCTTGCTTTGTAATAACATCTTTAAAATCTAAATAAACTGCTAATTTAGTCTCTCCAACACCAAAACCACTATCACACATCTCTTTTGCTCTTCTTGAAGCAACGTCTCTTGGAACTAAATTTCCAAATGAGGGATATAACCGCTCTAAATAATAATCTCGTTCAGATTCAGGAATATCATTAGGCTGTCGATTATCATTTTTCGTTTTGGGCACCCATACTCTTCCATCGTTTCTTAGACTTTCACTCATAAGAGTTAATTTAGATTGGTGGTCACTACTAACAGGGATACAAGTTGGGTGAATTTGCGTAAAGCATGGATTAGCAAATAATGCTCCTTGTTTATGGGCTCGCCATGAAGCAGTAACATTACTAGCCATTGCATTCGTAGACAAATAAAAAACATTACTATATCCCCCTGTTGCAAGGACCACTGCATCACCAGCAATAGATTTCATTTCTCCTGTAATTAAATCTCTTACTATAATACCTTTAGCATGCCCATCGATTTTAACTAAATCTAACATTTCATGGCGTGCAAAAAATTTAACTTTCTTAAGATGTATTTGTCTAATTAAAGCTGAATATGCTCCTAATAATAGTTGCTGGCCTGTTTGTCCTCTAGCATAAAAAGTTCGAGAAACTTGTGCCCCTCCAAATGAACGATTAGCTAAATGTCCTCCATATTCTCTAGCAAACGGGACCCCTTGTGCTGCACATTGATCGATAATGTTCCCACTTAATTCTGCCAATCTATATACATTGGCTTCTCTAGCTCTATAATCACCTCCTTTAATAGTATCATAAAATAATCTAAAAATACTATCTCCATCATTTTGATAATTTTT
>CAYOTG010000181.1:0-2563 GCA_964406825.1 uncultured bacterium | reverse complement strand
AGAGAATTATTATTGGAATTACTTTTATTTAGAACCAATAAAACAGATAAATGGATTTCTTTATCTGACTATGTTTCTAATATGAAAAAAGATCAAAAATCTATTTTTTATATAACAGGACAAAATTATGAAATTATTAAATCTTCTCCTTTATTAGAGGCTTGCAATCAAAAAGATGTAGAAGTATTGATTATGGATCATGAGATAGATGAGTTTGTTTTTTCATCTGTAACTACATATAAAGAACATACCTTTAAATCTGTTAACCATTCTGATGCATTAGAAGAATTGGAAACAGAAGATGATAAAAAAGATAATGTAAATTGTGATCCATTAATTAAAAAAATGAAATCAGTTCTCGGTGATAAAGTAAAAGATATTATTATATCTACAAGATTAACAGATTCTCCCTCATGTATTGTAGCTGACAGCAGTGATCCTAGTGCACAAATGCAAAAAATGTTTAAGCAGATGGGACAAATGAATATGCCCGATGCAAAACCAATACTTGAAATTAATCCAAAGCATAAAATTGTTAAAAAAATGCTTAAGATGTCTAAGACAAAACAATTTAATGATTCAGTTTTATTGGTTTATGAACAAGCTTTATTAGCTGAAAATATAAAACTTGATAATCCGAATGACTTTATAAGTAGGATTAATAGGGCCCTAGAAAAAGCACTATAAAATTTAATCAATAAGAGATAGGAGATGTTGGAATTTTGCTTCTGTCTCTTCCCATTCATATTCTACATCTGCATTATGTATTAATCCTGATCCTGCATAAAAATAAAGTTTATTATTTTTTTGAAATGCAGAACGTATGGATACATCAAATCTTCCGTTTCCATTAATATCAAACCATCCAACACAGCCACTATACCACCCTCTATCAAAAGGCTCATTTTTTGTTATTATATCTAAAGCTTGATTTTGAGGAGTACCTAAAACTGCAGAAGTTGGATATAAATGATATAATAAATCTAAAATATGATAGTTCTTTTTCAAAGTTCCTTTTATTGGTGTATTAAGATGATATAAATGTTCAAGTTCAAGAATATTAGGTTTTTTTGAAAATATGATATTATTAGAGAATTTATTTAATTTTTTGATTAAATCTTTGATAACATATTGATGTTCAGAAAGCTCTTTTTTATTATTTAAAAATTTTTTTAAATCAATATTATTTTGTTTTTTTCTTAAAGTACCAGCTATTGCATGCGTAGTGAAACTTTTATTCTTGACTTCAATTATTTTTTCAGGAGTTGACCCTATAAAACGTCTATTCTTCATTAAATCAATATGAAAATTCATACAGCTTGATGAATTTCTTTTTAAAATACATTTATTAGAAGTAGAATAAATTTTTGTTCTTGATAACACAACTTTCTTAATTAAGTCACTATTTATATCATTATTCAATGATTTGAAAATTTTTGTATATTGTTTTTTATTTGGAAAATTTTTTTCAAATTTCAAATTATTTTGGATATCAATATCTTGTTGAAAATCATTAATAATTAAATTATAATCATTAACAATTTTTTGTATATCAGAATCTTTACTCAGTGTATGGTAATATGATATAAAATAATGGTTGTTCTTCTTAATAATAAGTATTTTAGGAATTATAAAGAGTCCAACAGGGATCCCATCCCAAGGTTTTTTTAGAGGTTTTGCCATATTAAAACCAACACCTCCGAAAATTTTTACATCTTCATTTATATCCTTACCAAAAGAATGAACTGATAATTTTATTTTTTTTAATGTTTCTAATTCTTTTTTAAAGTGCAAAGTATATTCCATGCATCTATCAATACCAATATATTCTATATTATCAGAATATTTAAAATGAAAGGTTTGATTAGGAATGTTTAATATAGAAGAAATATAATTAGTATTAAAGTTTATCTTCTCTGTATATCTAAATAAAATACTTTTATTTTTAGTCAGTTTCAGAGCATCCTCTAAGCATTGTATAATATGATTTAACATAATAATTCGTTATTAATGATGATTAAATCTATTGAAAATTTAACATGTATAGAATGTATATTTTAATAGCAAATAATCTTTAAAAATTTAAGTAATGACAAAATTTGTACATCAAGGTAGTGATAAGAAGCAATATGTTAAACAAATGTTTAATGATATTTCTACAAACTATGATTTAATTAATTTTATATCTAGTTTTGGTATTGATAGGTATTGGAGAAATCGATTGATTAATAGTATCAGACTTATCCCAAGTCAAAAATTATTAGATGTTGCAACAGGAACAGGAGATGTTGCTTTTGGTTTTTTTAAAAAATACAAAGTATCTGTTACAGGTTTAGATATTGCAAAAAATATGGTTGAAATTGCAAGACAAAAAGCAAAAAAATACTCTTCAAATATTATGTTTGTTGAAGGAGATGCAGAGAACATGCAATTTGGTGAAAGTTCATTTGATGCTTTAACTATTTCATTTGGATTTAGGAATGTAGGTTCTTACGATAAAGCCTTATCTGAATTCTATAGAGTTTTAAATAAAAATGGAAAAATAGCAATTCTAGAATTTTCA
>CAYOTG010000180.1:0-2568 GCA_964406825.1 uncultured bacterium | reverse complement strand
TATTTGATGAAAATTTAATATGGGAACAATTAAAAACATGTTATGATCCTGAAATACCAGTTAATATTGTTGATTTAGGGTTAATATATGATCTTCATTATGAAAAATTATCTGATAAAAAATATTATATAAAAATAAAAATGACCCTTACTGCCCCTGGTTGCGGTATGGGGCCTGCTATCGCAGCAGATGTTGAATACAAAATAAAATCTCTCCATTTTGTAAAAGATATATTAGTTGAATTAGTTTGGGATCCAATGTGGAATCAAGATATGATGACAGAAGAAGCAAAATTAAAACTGGGGATGATATAGAGTTATGAATACAAAAAAAGATTTCCCTATATTTGAGAATACAAAAAATAGTAAACATCCTCTAATCTATTTTGATAATGCATCTACTACACAAAAACCACAATGCGTCATTGATACTCTAGTGAATTATTACACCCAATATAATGCAAACATACATAGAGGAGCATACAGTATAGCTGAAAAAGCTACACTTGAATTTGAAAATGCTAGAAATGAAGTAGCTAAATTTATTAACGCTAATAATAAAGAAATTATATTTACCAAAGGAACAACAGAATCAATTAATCTGATTGCTTATACCTTTGAATCTATGTTAAGTAGTGGCGATGAAATTCTTATTTCAGAAATGGAACATCATAGTAATATTTTGCCTTGGCAAATGTTAAAAGAAAAAAAAGATATAAAGCTTAAATATATCCCCATGCTTGAAAATGGTGAATTAGATATTAATAAATTAGATTCTTTGATTAATAATAAAACTAAATTGATTTCTATTATTTATATGTCTAATATTCTAGGGACAATTAATCCCATCAATAAAATTACTTCTATTGCGAAACAATATAGCATCCCTATTTTAATAGATGCAGCACAGAGTATATCTCATCATGAAATTGATGTTAAAAAACTAAATTGTGATTTTTTAGCTTTTTCTGGTCATAAGCTGATGGGACCCACAGGAGTAGGGGTATTATATATAAACAATAAATTTTTGAAAAAATTAAATCCATTCTTAAGGGGAGGACACATGATTAAGGAGGTTGATTATAATACTTCCACATGGAATGATAACCCTTGGAAATTTGAAGCTGGGACTGCTAATATTGCTCAAGTTTTAGGCTTAGCATCTAGTATTAATTATATCAATAAAATTGGTTTGAATAACATAAAAAAACATACTGATTCTCTTCGCTCTTATTTATTATCTAAATTAAAAAAAATTAAAGATATTATAATATATGGTCATATAAATGATAACTTCGGCCCAATTATTTCATTTAATATAAAAGGTTGTCATCCCTATGATATAGCTAAGTTATTAGATGAATATAATATATGCATCAGAGCAGGACATCACTGTGGGCAAATTTTAATGAAAAAATTAAAGGTCAATTACACTAATAGAGTAAGTCTATACTATTATAATTCAAAAGAAGAAATTGATTTATTTACCAATCATCTTAATCAAGTGATTAATATATTAAAAAAATAATTATTAATATACCTTGATAGTATCCTTCTAATTATTTGTCTAAGATTTTAGCTAACTTTCCAGAATTATGCAATTCAACAGCTATGTCACAGCCTCCAATCAGTTCCCCGTTATGAAATAATTGAGGTATGGTTGGCCAATTTGAGAGCTTAGATAATTCATGCCGAATATTTACATCTTCTAAAACATTTGTAGTTTTATAATTAACATTATATAAATTTAAAATATTAATAACAGTAGAAGAAAAACCACACATAGGCATTTCTTTTGTTCCTTTCATATAGAGCATTATTTTATTTTCATTGATATCTTTTTTTATTTTATCAGATATATCCAAAACTAATTCCTTTCATTATATATTGTTTATTATACTGACTACTTCCTAATTTATTATAATTCAAATGATTTTATTAAATATTTTATGAAAAAAATTGTGACAAGATTTTTACAGATACTAATTCTAATTACTCTTATTTTCCCTGAAGATAAACCAAAGATAGGATTAGTTTTATCTGGAGGAGGAATTAAAGGGTTTGGCCATTTAGGTACGCTTTATATGGTTGATTCATTAAATATCCCAATAGATTATGTCGTGGGGACTTCAATAGGAGCAATATCTGCTGCATTATATGCAACAGGTCATTCTGTATATGAAATAGATAAAATTGCATCTGAAACAAATTGGGAAGAAATTTTTAGTCAAACCAGAACCAGAAATGAATTATTCTATTTTCAAAAAAAAGATGATGCTAATTTTCAATTAACTTTTTCTTTGCGTGGGGTTACTCCAACATCTCCAATATCTCTATCAAATGGACAATATAGTTATGAGCATCTTCTAGATTTATTTAGTAATTATATTAATGTAGAAAGTTATGATAATTTAGTTATTCCATTTAGATGCAATGCCACAGATATAATAACTGGAGATGAAATTATATTTAAAAAGGGATCATTATCTCAGTCCCTTAGAATATCAACATCTATTCCTACCGTGTTTAGTCCAATAGAATATAATGATAAATTATTAGTAGATGGTGG
>CAYOTG010000179.1:0-2604 GCA_964406825.1 uncultured bacterium | reverse complement strand
ACAACAGTCACCACCATCATAGCCACATTCAGCTACGTTGTTAGAACCATCGCAGTAACCATCAGCGTACCATTGTGGGTATGCACAGTCTGCACAAGCAGTACCGTCACCACCACACTCACCACAATCATCCACTACAGCATCACCATCACAGTCACCATTACAGTCACCATAATCACATGTGCCATCGTCATCAGTTGCATCTGGATTATAGTTACATGCAGCTTCATCTGTACAGCCGTAAACAACTGAATCACAGTTACCGAAGCAACCTTCAGCAGGAGCACCACCTGAAGCAACTACATCGCCACCACAAGTTAATGTCCATGAAACTTCACTCTGCCATGAACCACCATCACATGTATAAACATTAGCTGCATCCATATCAAAACAAAGATCAGCATATTGAGGATCTTGTCCAGTTGAACCATCGTTTGCAGCACTCTGATCACCAGATGTCCAAACGTTACCGTTCCAACTATCACCATATGAATCTACCATTTCAAGTGTACATGCTGTATCCTCACATTCCTGTGGAGCTTCGTAACATTCACCATATGGATCATCACCTTGACTACAGTCGCCACCATCACATCCATAAAATTCCTCACACGCCATACCATGACACCATGGATCATCTCCACCGCAAGCATGAGCGTTACATGAGCCATCACCTAATGAAGCATCTATATCAGCTTGGGAATAACAGTGAACACTACCACAACCTGAGAAAGTACCTGCATATTCAGCACCCCAGTATCCACCACAATCAGTACCTGGAGTTAAATCACATGACCAATCTTCAATAGTTGCGTCTGGATCATAGTTTTCTGCATCAGCATAAGTACAACCACATGCACCAAGGCATAAACCCCAGCCCCAGCCCCAACCATAATAGTTGTCTTCTGTAATTGTATATCCTGGACCACCAGCAACAGAGTTGCCATCAGCATCAAATATTTCCCAATATCCACCATTCCATCCATCACCCCATGAATCATATCCATAGAAACTATAGAAACCTTCATAGAGACATAGATCAAATGTACCATTACCACCACCTTCGCATATTCCATAAGCATTAGGATTATCGCAACCAGCAGTAGCTATTAAATTACCATCTCCATCGTCAAGTGCCCATCCCATTTCTGAATCATAAGCACCACCACCAACGACTAGAGTATAATTAGAGCATTCACATCCAGAGCCATCACCACCACAATCACCGCACTCATCATTCTCTAGGCCACTGTTACATACACCATCACAGCCTACTACAGCGTCACCGCCACAGACACCTGCACAGTCAGTATCACAGTCACCAGCATCACAATCAAATTCATCGCAATTAAAGTACATACCCCATGAACCATCATCACAGTAGCCATCACCAATCCAGCTTTCATAACCAGCATAGTAGTTACCCTGACAATCTGCTAATTCAACATCTGGATCACCAGGACATGCACAACCTGAACAATCCCAGCCATAAGTACCTTCTAATGTAGCACAATCAATAGCATATGTATCCCAAGCTGCATCACAGCACTCAGCACCATATGCAGTCCAATCATACATACAATCATCACATGTTGTATCTGTATAACATGAACCATCATCAACAGTTGCATCTGGGTTATAGTTATCAGCATCTGGATCTGTACAACCTTCTACATCGCCAGCTGGGTTTAGAACACCATAATAAGGTGCACCACCTGCTAAAACTTCGTTTCCATCAGCATCTGTTAGCGTCCATGAAATCTCAGACTGCCATGATCCACCATCACAAGAAACAGCTACATTATCAGTAGCGCCTGTGTAGCAACCTTGAGTATAAGCACCTATACATTCAAATGTTGCATCACCAATAGTTAGAACGTTACCATTCCAACCATCACCGTATGAATCATACATATCAACTGTTAATCCAGAACAATCATATGTACATGTACCATCGTCCATTGTTGCATCTGGGTTATAGTTACTAGCAGTGTCATCAGTACAACCAACTACTGGACATTCATCAGAACACATTGAACAATCATAACCGTAACCTTCTAGAGTTTCACAGTCATAGTTTCCAGTTGCTAAGTAATATGCGCATGAATATAATTCATCTGCATTACAATATGCTTCACAACTTCCATCATCTATTTCTGCATCAGGATTATAGTTAGGAGCACCTGCATCAGTACAACCAGCTACTGGAGGAGCACCACCTAAAGTAAGTGCTTCAGCAGAACATTCACCCGCAGCTAAATCAGATGAAGGACCATCAGATGAGAATACAACATTACCATCTGCATCAGATAATACGAATGCATTACCATTCCAACCATCACCATAAGCATCACAAGCAGAGAAAGTAACATCTCCATCTTCAGCACAGAAAGTACCATCACCAACACCACCAGAAGCAACTAAAGCATCTGCACCAGCATCGATTGTCCATGATACTTCGGATCCCCATGAACCACCACCACATGTCCATGTATAATCAGAACATGTTGGAGGAGGATTACATAAATCATCTGCATACGCACCAGCGGCGCAGCATTCGTCAAATAATTCATCTGAACCATCAGCACAATCTGGACCCCATCC
>CAYOTG010000178.1:0-2688 GCA_964406825.1 uncultured bacterium | reverse complement strand
CAAGGATCAGCAAAACAAAATACAGGATTATCACAATCAGTAGATATAGCAATATTATCAATAATTAAAGCTGTACATTCTATACACTCCCACTCTAATTCTGCTTCCACATCAACGTAACGATTAATAAAATAGGATAAGTCTATCTCATTTAGACTGGTTAGATTGGTAATAAATTCACCCGATTCACCTTCAAGCATATATTCAGAGCATTGATCCATACAAAAACTAGCTTCAATTGTTCTTAAATACCCGGAATAGTTATCCGATAATAAGAAACCTATTAATATAGTGATACATAAAATCTTTATCTTCATAAACTAAATATACATATTTTTAATAATAATAAAAAAGGGGATCTAATAGATCCCCTTTTTATGTATCTCCTCATCAGATACTTTACCGCGCACACTTTAGACGGTAATTTTTATTGTAGCGGGGACAGGATTTGAACCTATGACCTTCGGGTTATGAGCCCGACGAGCTACCAGACTGCTCCACCCCGCGTCTAAGTCTTTTAAATTAAAGAGCGATAAATTATACATTTTATATCAAAAAAAACAAACACTAAATTGCTAACTATTCAATTAACTGGATTGTTCCATTACTTTTTTCAATAATTTCTTTTTTAAAATCAATAAATTTTTTACAGGGTATTTCAATATCTAGTGATATAATATCTGAAAAATCACTTTCCAGAACTTTTCCATCATAATCATAAATAATCTTATCAATCATTTTATGGTATTTATAATTTAATTTTAGATTTAAGTTTTTCAGTAGAATCCATTTCTTATATTCAGTATTTTCAAGTACTGATTCCGAAGCATATTTATATGATTTTATTAATCCCGGTATACCCAATTTAGTCCCTCCAAAATACCTTACAATAAATATAACCCTATTAATAATTTTATTTTTTTTCAAGGTATTTAAAATAGGTTTTCCTGCTGTGCCTGACGGTTCACCAGCGTCAGTTGAAAATTCTATAATTTCAGGGTTATAAAACAAATCCAAATTATCAGCATTGCAAATTCTATATGCATAACATATATGAGAAGCATCTGAAAATCTATTTTCTAATTGAGATATTTTTTCTTTAATATCAGTTATATGATTTGCTTCATATGTATAAGCCTTAAATAATGAACCCTTGACTTTGAATTCATTAAAATGATATCCTGATATAATATACATAATTAGGTTTTACTTTTTCTAAATGATATTCTTATTGGTACACCCATAAAATCAATTAATTTTCTTAATTGATTTTCCACATACCTACGATAGGATTCACCTATAAGATTAGGATAATTAGAAAAAATTGCAAATAGAGGCGGAGCAGTGCTCACTTGAGCAATATATTTTAATTTAACATCCTTCCCTTTTGATGATGGCGGGCGATAGTGGGAGACTATACCTGAAAGTATCGAGTTAAGTTTTGAAGTTGGAATTTTAGCATTTCTTTTTTCATATATTTCTAAAACATTTTTAAGAACTTCTCCAACTCTGAAATTATTTTTAATAGAAATAAATTGTATAGGATAATGTAATAAAGAAGGAAAATCATATATCATATCATCTGCAATATCTCTCATAGTATTTGTTTGTTTATCATCTATCAAATCCCATTTATTAACTATAATAATAAGTCCTTTTCCTTTATCTATAACATACCTGATAATACTTTTATCTTGATTGTCAAAACCTTTTTTAGCATCAATTAATATAGCCGTCACATCACTATCTTCTATAACTTTAAAAGTTCTCAAATTACTATAAAATTCTATAGAATCATTAACTTTTGATCTTCTTCTAAGGCCTGCTGTATCTATAATTCTAATGTCTTGTTTATAATATTTAATATACGAATCAACCGAATCTCTTGTAGTGCCAGCAATATTTGTAACAATTGATTTATTCTCATCCAATAGATAATTCATTAAAGATGATTTACCTACATTTGGCATACCAACTATTGAAAAATGGATAAAATCATCCAAACTATCATCTGGAATGTTATTAGGTATCATCAAGGTAATTTTATCTAATAACAATCCTATTTGGCGTCCATTTTGGGCAGATATATATACCTGATCATCAATAGCAAGTTCATAAAATTGATGTACTGAATCTTCACTTTTTAGAGTATCAACCTTATTTATAACTAAAATACAGGGTTTATTACTTTTATTAATAGCTTCTGCTAATGACCTATCGGTACTGGTTATATCATCTCTTCCATCTACAACAAGAAGTATTAAGTTTGCTTCATTTCGTGCTATTTCTGCTTGAAATGTCACCTGTTTAGCAATAACATCTTTACTCTTAGGAATATATCCACCTGTATCAATTAGATTATACTTTTTACCTAACCATTCAATTTTTGAATATATTCTATCTCTAGTAACACCTTCTTCAGGAGAAACTATAGATTTTCGTTTACCAACTAAACGATTAAAAAGTGTAGATTTACCAACATTGGGTCTACCTAATATTGCAATTGTAGGTTCTAGCATTTTATTTAAAATATTATTTTACTAATATTAATTAATAATTAATTTATGATATAATAACTGATTTTTGTTTAATTAATTGAAAGGACATATTTTGGGGGGAAAAATTGAAATTATTTCAGCTACTGCAATGTTATTATCAGTTGCTAAAGCTGATGAAATTATTGAAAAT
>CAYOTG010000177.1:0-2693 GCA_964406825.1 uncultured bacterium | reverse complement strand
ACCATTGTAGTTTAAATCAGGTGTGATGGTAAGCGTTGAACCTGTAACATCAACAATGGCATTACCATCTACTGTTGCATTGTATGATAAATCTGTATCATCCACATCTGTAGCGGATAGTTCATAAGTAAAGACTCCATCCTCATCTATGCTTTGATCATCAATCTCTGATAAAACAGGAGCATCGTTAACAGGATTAATGGTTAATGTGAAACCATCACTGTCTGTTAATGATCCATCACTTACAGTAACATCAACGGCTATATCACCATTGTAGTTTAAATCAGGTGTGATGGTAAGCGTTGAACCTGTAACATCAACACTGGCAT
The DNA here is from genome assembly GCA_964406825.1 of uncultured bacterium. Classification (GTDB taxonomy): domain Bacteria; phylum Fidelibacterota; class Marinisomatia; order SCGC-AAA003-L08; family D37C17. The sequence goes on along the minus strand of CAYOTG010000177.1, from coordinate 2,364 downwards.
TACCATCTACTGTTGCATTGTATGATAAATCTGTATCATCCACATCTGTAGCGGATAGTTCATAAGTAAAGACTCCATCCTCATCTATGTTTTGGTTAGATAGAGTATTTAAAACAGGGGTGTCATTTATTCCATTAATAATAACAACAATTTGATAAATACCAGATAAAGCTATTCCATCATATAATTGAAAATCAATACTCTCCGCACCATAGACATCATCATAAGGTATAAAAGAACCTGATAAACCATCAAATTCGAGTTCTCCTAACTCACTATTTGATAATAATATTACTGATATATCATTGTTCTCATTATCTATATCTGTAACATTAGGTACTTCAAATGAAATAGGTTCATCCTCATCTGTAATAACGTTAAATGTAGCTCCTGTTGGAGAATCATTGATGCCTAATATTTCTAAATTAATTTCAGCAAGATTTGAATTTAGCGAACCATCATTAACACTATATGTAAAACTATCTGGACCAAAATAGTTTAAATCTGGAACATATCTATAATTAGCATTCCCTTCATATATAAGTGAACCATTTAAGGGATAATCTATAATATTATAGGTAACTGGCGAATTTTCTATATCTGTTGCAGTTAATTCAATAAGAATATCAGCATCTTCATCTAATGAATAATCCATACTGTATGCAACAGGAGGATCATTAATAGGCTCAACATCTATTAAAATAGTTGCTTCATTAGAAGTCCAATCTTGATCAGAAGCAACAAATTTCAGTGAATCTAGACCAAAAAAATCAGGATTAGGTGTATAAAGGTAAATATTATTTTGTCCTGATAAAGAACCATTGATGGGTGTTTGGGTTATTTGATAAAATAATAAATCATTATTGGGATCTACTGCATTTAATGAAACTGTTATAAACTGGTCTTCATCAATTTCATAAAATCCATCATATGCTACCGGTTGGTTACAATTCTGCCCCCACTCATCGCAAACATCTGTTCCATCACCACAAGGGTCGCAAACAAAACATTCATCAAAAATATTATTTTCACAATAGATATTGTCATTTTGATCGGAGCAATCTAAAACCCATCCATCTTCAACAAAAGCATCGCAGTATATAGATTCTGATCCAGGTTCTCCAAAACCATCTCCATCTTGATCAATACAATATGTAAATTCTTGTGCTGTTCCAGCACATTCTCCAGTACAGTCCCACCAGTTCTCAAAACAATCATCATCCGTATCCGTGCAATCTAAAGTCCAATTATCTTCAACCGTTTCATTACAAAAATATGTTTCTGAATCATTTAAACCAAATCCATCATTATCATCGTCAATACAATACTCATCTAAATAAGCATCTCCAAAACAAGCCTCATCAAGATTTTCTATTATAATATTTCCATATTCATCATATCCTGAACAATCTATATCAGAATTTGCTATATGTGAAGTTAGACCCTCTGAACATTCTTCGCAATAATCCAAAAATGCAGTACCAAAACAATCACAGTTACAATCAAAATCTGGAAAATCTATCCAGTTATCTCCATTCGGTTCACAATTTTCATAAATATTCGGGATAAGGCCTGTATCTCCACCAGCACAAATGCCACAATCATCCCATTCTGCTTCACCATTTAGCACTCCATTACAATCTTCCTGACATTCTTCTTCTTCACTATTCACACAAATTCCACAACCATCTAGATAACCTGGACCACCACAAATTTGATTGCAATCATAAGCCCCACCATAATCATTAACATCATTATAAAATGAACAATCAACACCAGTATCTCCATCACAACAAATTTCACATTCATCTGTTATTGAATTTCCACCTAAAGTTTCATCACAGTCATATGTCACAGTTAAATTTTCTATTAATTCATATATAAAAGGTTGCCATGCAACTTCTTCTGATGGGAAAGCATAATAATAATCATTTTCTGTATTATCATAAATTTTAAAATAGGGATATTCGCCAGGTAAAATATAACCACCTGAATAGCAATAACCATCATAACCCATAATAGGAACATCGCAATTTCTGGCATTCAAACAATCTCCATATCTTCTTGAACCAACACATAAATCTAAATTTTGCGATGCCAGTAGGCCATCATTATTAAGATCTGGACAAGCACATACAGATAATTGACCGTCATTATCAACATCTATTTCAGGGGGACAGTTTTCAGGTTCACAATCAGGAAATCCAGGAGTACATATAAACCCTTCATTAGAGGAAGAACACATTCCTCCTAGAGTTTCATCAAAATTAATTTCATCATCCGTACATTCTCCAGCTTGTGATTCATCGTATTTTTTAAATGCACCAATCCAATCGTCATCATCTAGAGGTTGCCCATCAATAG
>CAYOTG010000176.1:0-2700 GCA_964406825.1 uncultured bacterium | reverse complement strand
CATAAAACAGGCTATGGTTTAGCAGGCAGTATATTTGGTCGTAATAAAAAAAGAATTAAAAAGCTTTTAAGAGAGCTTAAAATAGGGAATGTCTCTATTAATGATGTATTTACTCATTATGGTATAGCCAGTCTCCCATTTGGAGGGGAAGGGTTAAGCGGTGTTGGGCGTTTGCATGGCTATGAAGGGTTAAGAGCTCTCTGTAGAACTAAGAGTGTTCTTGAGAATAGGTTTAGGTTTTTACCAGACCCTTGGTGGTTTGGCCATTCTAAGGGAATCGAACGTATTTTAAATTTTTTCTTAAAGTATTACTATAGAATATAAGTCATTGAAAATCAATGGTTTAATATATTTATTGAAATAAAGACTTAAAGTATTACATTAAATAGTTTGTATCTATTGTTTCTTTTTTTGTAATATTAGGCAGGTATTGGGGCTCATCAAGGCCAGTTTATGCTAACTCCTCGTCGGTATTTGTTGCGCAAAACCCCCAAGAAAAAAACTATGGAACTTTTATGGAACCATGGTTGTTTATAACCTGAATTAAGTTTGTACTTATGATGTCCATGGGTACAGTTGGTACAAAGTAAAATAAACAAGGAGAAAGAAAAACATGAAAAATGTTAAAGTAATCCTAATAGGTGTAGCATTATGTGCTACAGTATTCGCCAACGCAAGAATTGACGCTCTCGGTGGAGATGCTGGATTCTGGCCTGGTGATAGAGCAAATGCTGCAATCTTTCCAGGTACGTTAAATGATGCGAACTGGGTAGAGTATGGCAATGTTGAAAGTGGTAACGGTCCATCAGCTTCAATTAATTGGGGTGATGGTGTTAAGTGGGGCTTAAACTTCGATGCTGATGCAAATCAAGATTGGGTTAATATGTCTTGGGCTAAAGATGGCATGGGTCTATCAGTAGGCTTTGTATCTGCTTCTGATGCAGATGGTAATGGTGCTACTTCTCAGGATGCATCTGGGTTTGATCTAACATGGGGTTCTTCAATGAGTTTTGGTGAACTTGGTGTTGGTTATAGCTCATATGATGATGGTTCAACTGGTTCTGAAGCAGGAACACTATTATGGGCAAATTGGAGAGGTGATTTAGGCTTCTGGGTATTTGACCAAGCAAAAGCTAGTTTCGCAATGGCTGATCAAGGTACTGCATCTTCAATGGGCTTAACGTTTGATCTATTTACTCATGTAACACCTGCAGATGGTGTAACTGCATTAGTTGGTATGGGTTTTGGTTATAATACAGCTGAAGCTTCACCAGGAAATGATGCTACTACACTGTGGTTACCAAACGCTATACTTGCTGTTGAGGCTAGTATGACTGATTGGGCTACTGTTAGAACATTTGTAAGACAAAACCATGCTTTCTCAAATGAAAGTACTTCAGGTGGTACATCAGCTGATGGTGATACTGGTAATACAACTGACTATGGATTTGGTGTTGGTTTTGGTTGGACAGCTTCAAATGGTGGTTCAGTAAGTTTAGATATGGAAGTTTCTAATCAATTGTTTGTTGATCCTATTTCAACTATGGCTGGTTGGGATTCAGCTGATTTAGCAACTGGTGCAGTAACTCTTTCATACGAATTTTAATTGAAAAAGTATAAGAAGTAAATTAGTACTCTTAAAAGGGCCTTGCATAATGTAAGGCCCTTTTTTTTTTAACCTGATTTTATCTATATTAAGTCAAACAATTTTTATCTAATTAAGGGAGTATATTCATGAGAATATTTAAAATACTTTTGCTATCTATACCGATTCTATTCAATGCTTGTTCTGAGGAAAGTCCTCCTTGTATTGGTTGTGATGGATCAGGTACAGGAGCTACTAATGAAGTTATTTTAACTTTAGAAAATACAGATATTGGAACATTTAGTATAGATTCATTTACTCAAGATATAGCAAGTGCAACAGGTGCTGAATTAGACCAAATTGTTATAACATCGGTTAATGCAGTTAATCGTTCAGGGGTACATGTTTCATTTTATTTTGAAGATTCTGAGACAGGTGGCCCTAGCGCTACGGAGTGTTTATCTGAAATACAAAATGAGCTACAAGATGGAACAATAGGAGATTATGACGCAACGATTATTATTACAAATACAGATGATGATTTTGATTGTCAATTTCTTGAAGATTGTGCAGGTATTTGTAATGGGGATACAACGGTAAGTAATTGTGGTGTATGTGGTGGTGTTGATAATACCCCCAATGAAGGCATTTGTGATTGCGCGGGAGATTCTTATGGAGAAGCTGACTTAGATGACTGTGGAGTATGTGAGGGTGATAATGAAGATATGGATATATGCGGTGAATGTTTTGGTAATGGTTCCTCATGTGATTTAGGAGCGATTTCAGATGTTTATTATTTGAATAAAGTAAAATTGTATCAAAGTACAGATTGCAGTGGTTCCCCATCAATTACCTATTATGGTCCACAATTCAACCTCAGTGATGAAGGTAGTTATTATGATAATGAATGTAGTTGGGATGAAGGTAGTTATGAGACTGTTCTAAGTGTTTATATGGATTTAGCCGCCAATGGAACATATGGGCTTTTAATATTTGATAGTGATATGGAAGATTGGGAGCATTGTTCAGATCATGGTTCTTATTGTGATAATGGAGAATGCTCTCATTGTTGTGGATCGGTTGAGAATACCTCAGATGTAGAATTTGAAGTTGGG
>CAYOTG010000175.1:0-2777 GCA_964406825.1 uncultured bacterium | reverse complement strand
ATATCTTATGAAGAAATGAGAAATTATAGAGGTAAGGATATTGCAATGATTTTTCAAGAACCGATGACATCCCTTAATCCGGTATTAACGATTAAAGTCCAAATGAATGAGATTTTAAAAAGACATTATAAGATGTCTGATAATGAGGCAACCCAAAAAAGTATAGAGCTTTTATCTGCTGTTGGAATTCCAGATCCAGAGAATAGAATGAAAGAATATCCTCATCAATTTTCTGGTGGAATGAGACAAAGAGTTATGATTGCAATGGCACTGCAATGCAATCCATCTCTTTTAATAGCAGATGAACCAACAACAGCATTGGATGTTACAATTCAGGCTCAAATTTTAGATTTAATGATGGAGCTTAAAGATAAAAGAGAAGATGCAGCCATATTATTAATAACGCATGATTTAGCTGTTGTTGCAGAAACGTGTGATAGAGTTATTGTTATGTATGGTGGTAAGATACAGGAGGTGGCTGATATTGATGAACTCTTTAAAAATCCACTGCACCCCTATACAAAGGCATTGATGGATTCAATGCCTAAAATGGATACCAAAGAAAAAAGACTCAAAGCTCTTAAAGGGATGGTTCCATCATTATTAGATATAGGAGAGGGTTGTAAGCTGTGTTCAAGATTTAATTCTGAGGATTGTGCTTGCGGGGGAACAGGAGAAGAACCAGAGTTATACGAAGCAAAACCTAATCATTTTGTACGATGTAATCCAGATATTTTTAAATAGACATATGCCAAAAAATAAAAAAATAAGAAATATATTAAAGATTAAAAATTTAAATGTTGAATTTCCTTTATTTGGTGGAATTTTACAACGTGAAGTATCAGCCGTCCATGCAGTTAGAAATTTTAACTTAGATATAAAAGAAGGCAAAACAATAGGAATCGTTGGAGAATCAGGCTCTGGAAAATCAACCCTTGGGAAAGCAATATTAAATGTTTTAAGATTAACAGCTCCAGATGTGAGGGTCAATGGTGAAATACAGTTTAAATACAAAAATAAATTCATTGATATTCTATCTCAAGGTGATGAAAAAACATTAGAACTTCGACCTTTTATACAGATGATTTTTCAAGATCCATTTTCATCTTTAAATCCAAGAATGCTTGTTAAGGATATTATTCAGGAACCACTTGACATACATACTGATATGTCAACTAAAGAAAAAGAAGAAAAAATTTTTTGGTTACTAAATAAGGTTGGTTTATCTCAAGAACAAGCCTATCGTTACCCTCATGAATTCTCAGGTGGACAAAGACAACGTATCGGGATTGCAAGATCTTTAGCTACGGAGCCTAAAATTATCATAGCAGATGAACCTGTCTCAGCATTAGACGTTTCAATACAAGCTCAAGTGATTAATCTTATGATGGATCTTCAGAAAGAGTTTAATTTAACCATTTTATTTATTGCTCATGATTTGTCCGTTGTAAAACATATTTCTGAAGAAGTAGCTGTAATGTATCATGGAGATCTTGTTGAATTTAATACCATTGATGAAATTTTTAGTAATCCTCAGCATGATTATACTAAAACTTTATTACATGCTATCCCTGTTCCTAATCCTGAAGGAAGAGATCAAAGAAAGAAAAAACGAAAGAATATTACAACTTAGTTCTAGAATATGAAAAAAATTTTACAATATTTATTACTATATATAATATTAGTATTTATTTTTTCTAATTGTGCATCTATTGGCCCTCCTGGTGGAGGACCTTCTGATACCCATCCACCCTATTTAGTAGAAACAGACATATTACCTTTAGTTAGAACTAATATTTCAGAAAATGAAAGAATTATTTTACCTTTTAATGAAAGAATTTTCCCTTCTACAGCTATTAATGCACTTAAAATAGAACCAGAGATAGATATATCAGTTAGAATAAGGAATAATACTATCTATGTAAAACCAAAACAAAGTTGGCCTAATCAATTTACAATATTTATTTCAAGAAATTTATCAGACTATAATAATAATAAACTAACTAACCCTATTCAGCTATTTTTCTCTTTATCAGATAGTGTAGTTTTCAATACTATAGAAGGTTCAATATTCAATGCAGACAGTACAAAAATTTATGAATTAGCTCTTTTGAATAAAGATTTATCAATTATTTCTAAAACAGAGTCCAGTTTTGATGGGAATTTTATTTTCTCAGTTAATGATATTGATTCATCTAATATAATCCTTGCTATAGAGAATCAAATTACAGATAATTTTGTTAATGATATTAGGATTAAAAAATATGGAATTTCTAATAGACCTATCAATTTTGTTTATAATCCAATTTATATTTCTAGCCCAATCTATAGAGCTAAAATAAATAATATAAATTTAATTAATAATAATTTTGGAGAAATTATTTTAAGTACGGGACAAAAATTATTTTTAATCCTAAATAATGATTTTATGAAAAAAGTATCAGAGGGTAATAGCAATTATATATATAAAAATTATGATTTTAAGGATTCAATTAATATTGATATAAATATGTCAAATAATATTGAAACATATAGTGTTAATACTTCTTTTATTTTTACAAATCAAATAACAGATACTTTATCTGCTAGTATTAAAGAGCACATAACTTCTAATGATAGCTTATTGATTAAGTTCACAGAACCGATTATAGTAAATGAAAATTTAAATTCTTTCTATGTATTAGAAGAAGATTCCACAGAATTAATATTAAAGTATAACTATATCACTCCTCATTTATTGCATATAGACAATAGTAGTATAAATAAAATAATTCATA
>CAYOTG010000174.1:0-2789 GCA_964406825.1 uncultured bacterium | reverse complement strand
TATATATCTTTATTCATGAATTAAAAATCAAAACCTATAGATAAATACCATTTTCTAGAAGAAATAATTCCTCGGTGAGGATTATACTGCCAAGCATAATCCAGTTTCCATGGCATCCCTAAAAAATAAAATCTGGGGCCAAAGCCACAAGACATAATCCATCCTTCATTATCAGATATATTCCAATTATCTTGATCGGAAAAGTCTGGGAAGTCATCATTCCATGCAACTCCAGCATCTATAAACAATACACCAAAAATTTGTCCAAAATATTTAATCGTAGGGAAATAATATATTAAGAAAGGTAATCTTAATTCAAAATTTGCAATTAATGCTTTATTACCAAATTTTTGTGCGATATTATAGCCTCGTATTGGGAATTGAAAATTATTCATAGAAACATATTGGTAATAGTCGTTAGCAGTTCCATAATCACTATTTAAAAGACTATCATCTCCATGAAAAAGGGTATTATATCCTGATCCACCTATACCAAAAATTCTTGCATCTCTTCCCCAGCTTGTACCAAAGAATAATCTTGAAGCAAATGTTACATACCCGCTACTTGATAAATTAATATAATTTCTAGAATCTAGTTCAATTTTATCAAATACTTTATCATTACTATTGGTGGATGGCGCACTCATATACTCTACGAAGGTCCTATTGCCACCAAAAAATTGAGTATTATCCCAAACATATTTAACATAATAACGTGTTAGATTAATTGATGCTACATAATCTGTATTCGTATTCCCAATCCAATCTGTAGTTTCTTCATTTTCTTCTAAATAGTTATGAGCAACGCCTCCCTCTATACGACTGAATTTTGAGAATGGATTTTGAAAATTAATATTTAAACCAATATCTTTAAAAAAATTATAACTTCCAGTTGTCACATCATACGGACCTACTACAGAATTATTATAGAACAATAATCCCCAATTAATCCTATTTTCTAAATTTAAATAATTTAATAAAATATCTGTATGTTTAAAATCAATAACCAATGAAGTTTGTAATTCAATTTTATGATTACCTAAGATATCACTGAATAAAAAATATCCCATGCCCTGTCCTTCATTTTGTAAAATATCATATTCATACTGTGCACCATAATAATCTAATGTAAAACGCCGATTATATTTATACGGAATATGCATCCCTAGGCTATCTAAATCCCAAACAGATTCTCCTATTGAATTAACTTCCCTGCTATTTTGAGTAAATTTATAATTTTCTAAATAATCAGAAAAATTATTAGAACTATAAATATCAGATTTTCTTAATAAATTATAATCTTTATGTTTATTTCTCCATTTAGAATTAATAATAGGTTCGGTATTTTCAACCTTTGTATTAATGTCTGATAAAACAAAGATGTCATAACCGCTCTTATAAAAACCTGTAAATACCAACTCAGTATTGGTAAACCAATCAATTTGTGTAATCCCAGTTAGAACATTCGTTATATTTGTAGAAGTTAAAAACTCATCTTCTGTAACATAAATATTATTAATACCTGATTCATCTGATATATATGCAATCATCTGACCATCAGGAGAATATTGAGGATATATCTCATTATACACTGTATTGGTTAATTGAGTAATATTATATTCTTTATCTATTTTATAAATATCATAGTTATTAAAACTGAGCCTTATAGCAGATACAATATCAATATTATTTTTAGAAATATAATTCTCTCTATCAGATACCATTAATAAAGATTGTCCATCAGGACTCCAACTAATTTGAATATCACTAAAAATATCATTGGTAACCTGAGTTAAAATATCATCATCAATATCGTAAATAAATATATCACTAGAAAAATTATTATATCCAACAAAAGCAATTTTATTATTCATTGGATTCCATACAGGCCTATAAATACCTTCAATATTAAATTTCTTTTTAATTTTATTTTTAGGATTGGAGGGATCTACTATAATCAATGCATCAGAAGCTCCTGATTTTGCAGCAAAAGCTAATTGCTTACCATCAGGTGACCAAGTTATTCCTGGTTTTAATATATGTAGCTCTTCAATTTCTGATGTTACTTGAGCAGAAACTATTCTAGATAAAAAGCTACCATCATCTAATGATATAATATATATTGACATTCCACCATCTTTATTTGAATAGATGGCTATTTTAGAACCATCAGGAGAAACAGAGGGTCCTATATTATAATTATTATTTAATGTTTCATGGCTAGTTACTTGTCTTGATATATCTTTAATATCTTGTCTATAATCTATATCAGGCCAATACTGCTTTTTTAAATATTTATGCCATTGTAAAGAGAGTTCTTCTAAATTAATTCCCAATGTTGTTTCAATAGCCTTATTGGTATCATTTTTAAATTTAATATTATTAAAGAGTTCAGCAATAATCTCTTCGCCCCATTTATCTGTAATAAAATTCCATACTGATTGTCCACCTCTATATGCTAAATAACCATTTAAATAGGATATTTCTGGTATCTGATTACTATTGATGGTAATGTCTCTTAGCCACATATCAGAATTTGTATCCCAGTCATCTGCAAGGTATTCTGCTAAACCTTCATTCATCCATAATGGAATCATCACTGCATTAGCTTTTATTGCATTCATAATACTACCACCATAAATTCCATCATTAATAAAAACATGTACGAGTTCATGATAGATTACATGTTTAAATTCTTTTAATGATCCATTATATGGAATAACCATTCTATTTTTAAATAACTCTGTAACCCCTCCAACACCCTCTCCCATATGAGAAGATACTATATT
>CAYOTG010000173.1:0-2795 GCA_964406825.1 uncultured bacterium | reverse complement strand
TTTGTCATAGATACTTCTACTTGACCATTTGCATAGCCTGTAATTTGAAGATCTACTTCAGCTCTAGAATTTAAATTGCTATTCGAATATTCATAAGCATTCCAATTTAATGCAATACTTGCTTCTGAATCAGATGCAGTTGCAGTAAGCTCGATTGGATCTTCAAATGGCATATAGAATGTTTCACATCCAGCAAAAGAATAATATTCCTCAGCCTGTGGATTTGAAAGAACATAATCAGCGAAACACATTTCTGATTCAAATTCATCACCATCTTGAGGTTCAACATAAACCCTAGCAATAGCACCATCGCCAGCAGGGATTGTTGTTCCTTGGAATGAGAAACCTAATAATATAGCGTCTCCACCATTTTCATTACCAGATAATGACCAATCTGCAGGAACACGATCTGATGCTTCAATTGCATTAAACGTATAGTAGTCAGGATTATCATCAATTGTAAATTGGAAACCACTCACAACATCACTGTTAGTCATCATGATATCAAAAGCATCATTTGCTACTTGAACCATTGACAATGTTATTTCTGGTAATCCAACTTCCATAGTTGTTCCTTCATAACCCCAATACATTGATTGCCCTTGACTATCTGAGAATGCAGTTTGATCTGTTAACTCGATTTCTACTGTTCCATTAGGAGCATCATCTTCAACTATAAATTCAATAGAGAATAAATCACCTGCACTTCCAGCAGGGATAAATTCACCTGTTAAACTAAACCAAAGAGCAATAATTTCACCATTAACTTCACTAAAGGATATTGTTCCATTTAAACCTTCAACTAAAGATCCTGCACTAACATCTACAGCAACTATAGATTCAGGGGTATCTGTTATATGTAACTCGATACCATACACATCATGTGGAGTTGACATATGAACACTTAAATCTCCAGCAAGCCCTTGATCAACTGGCATATCTGGAGCCATAAGTGATATTTCTATACCTTCAACATCTAAAGTAACAGTTCCACATCCAGCCTCAGTAAGGAAAGCTGAACCACCCGCATCTGACACGGTTTCATTCTCAATACAAACAGATACGTTTGAAGGTTCTGTTGCTGCAGTTGAAAATGTCAATTCAAATGTAGCGCCCGATCCAGGAGCAATAGTTGTTCCTTGGAAAGAAAATCCTAGAACCAATCCTGAACCATCAACATCTGATGTACTTATACTCCAATCAGCAGGAACTCTAGTAGTACCTACTGCACTAACTAAAGTCATATAATCAGGAGTATCATCCAGATTAAACTGAACTCCAGCTACAGGTTCGGCATTATTCATATTAACCACCATCGTAACGTTCTCACCACCCATTGTTTCAGCATCATCAATAGTAAATGTTACTGTAGACATAGGTGTTACAGCTACTTGATTTGAATAATTAGATTCATTTGTTTCATCATATACAGATGTTACAACATAGTAATAGGTTGTTCCATTTGTAAGACCCATATCAGTATAAGTTGTTGTATTTGCATCTGGTTCTGCAACAACAGCATATCCTGATCCAGATGTAGTAGATCGATATAATCTATAACCTGTTAGGGTATCTCTTTCTCTACTTGATCCTGGGATAAAAGTCTTTAAATATAATTTTTCTTCAGAAACCTGAAATTCAGAACCAATGGATCTAACACCATCATTAGATGAGAATTGACCACCACAGTCACCACCATCATTATCATAACATGTTAAATCACAACCATAGGCTTGATCTTCACAATCTTCAAAACCATCACCAATCCATGATTCTGGACAACAGTCCCAATCACCATCAGCACAATCAAGAACAAAGCCATCAGCACAACTTCCATCACAATCTTCTGGACAATTATCAGGAGTTTCATCACCCGTACATGCTCCGTCTCCACATTCTGCTGGAGTATCTCCAGGACAATTACATCCTGAACAATCCCAGCCGTATGTACCTTCTAGAGTAGAACAGTCAATACCATACTCATCCCATGCAGTATCGCAACACTCAGACCCATATGCGGACCAATCAAATTCACAATCTTCACATGCTTCGGAGCCGCCTCCGCCGCCTCCGCCGCCACCTTCACAATCACCACCATCATTATCATAACATGTTAAATCACAACCATAGGCTTGATCTTCACAATCTTCAAAACCATCACCAATCCATGATTCTGGGCAACAATCACCATCACCTGAGCAATCATCAACGGTACCATCAGGACATTCGCCATCACCGCCGCCGCCGCCGCCGCCATCACAAACACCATATGGATCATTTAATGCATCACAATCACCACAGTCATTACCCCATTCAGGACAACCATTACCTTCAGTCCAAAATACGATACCCCATGTACCATCATCGCAGTAACCATCAGCTAGCCAAGCTAAACATCCACCACTACAGTCAGCATCATTAAAACATGTACCTGCACAATCAACATACTCGGCACTGCCATCAGGACATTCAGGCATACCATCGCCATTACCACCGCCACCACCACCAGGGTCAGTAGCTGTCCATGATAATGTTGCTTGTCCATCACCTGCTTCTCCGGTTAACTGCTCTGGAACAGGAGCCTCAAAAGGCTCTGGTGTAGCCGAAGCTTCATTAGAATAACCTGATTCTAATACATCATCCCATATTGCAGTAACAACATAATAATAAGTTACAAAATTCTCTAAGTTTTCATCTGAATAAGAAGTAGACTGTACATTCTCGGCAATTAAGTCATATGCGCCACCAGAAACCAATGCACGGTATACATTATAACCTGTTACTTCTTCTCTCAT
>CAYOTG010000172.1:0-2828 GCA_964406825.1 uncultured bacterium | reverse complement strand
CCTAATAAATTATTCCAAGTTGAAAATAAATAAACATTATCATTAGGATTTTGAGGATATATTTCATTAATAGCTAATTTACCGTATACAACAGCTTCTCCAGCTGTTGTTGCTCCATCAATAAAAATACCTTCAAAAATCCCCATATCAACTATATTATTAAAAGCCGTGTGTGTATAGGATTGTGCGGTTCCTATAACAGCTACAGCTCCTTTAGGACTCACAGAAGTCCCAGCCCTATATAAAGATTCTGTCATACATGTTGTTTCCGTTGCAAATGATCCAGTTCCACATGTCAGAGTAGCAATAAAAGGAAGTTTATAGCCATTATTCAATTGGCTAACATCATTTGAAGTAAAACCACTAAATCCATAAAATCCTCTATAATTCAAATAAGCAACACCATCATTAATTTGGTTTCTCATCCAATCATCATAATCATTACCACCACTATATTTTGTTCTAATATCAGTCATACCACCATGTATTTCTACAATTTGTTCTATATATTGATTTGTTATAACTGTTGATATTCCTGAATCATTAGGGTCTCCAACTAGAGCTATGGCATTAAGCCAATCGATATCAGATGCATAATTTTTTTCATAACCAATAATTTTATTAATTGCGGTAATAAGCTCTGTGGTACTTCTAATTGAGATTCTACCCAAAGATACCTCAGGGAGTAAATCATCTCCTTCTAATAAACTGTAAGGGAAATCACCTTCCCCTTGTGCTGTAGACCATCCGCTACCACCATATACTGTATATGTAGAAACATATATACTACCATTTGCATCACCTATAAAACAGATATGCTCAGGTGGATTTTCCCAATTATTATAAGCATTTAATATATAATTTTTAATATTTGTTGTTGATGTTCCTGTCTCTCCTGTTGATACCACATTTACAACATAACCTTGTTTGTGCCTCCAATCAATTAAAGGCTCTAAATATGGAGAAGTTGATAAATCTCCACCACAAATATATAGTATAGAAGGCTTTTGGAAATTTCTGCTATCATTATAATCTTCATTATTAATAACTGAATTTTTGTACATAGACTCAAATATCTGTGAACGAGGAGGCCTAGATGAAGTATCTCTTGAGCCTGATTCTGAAATAATAACATCTAAATTATTAAAAACTTTAAGCTGTTTAGTTTGAGGATTATACTCATAAGGAGTTACCTCAATATTTAATAAATCGTAACCTCTTAGCGTTGATCTTTTTGAATTAATTTTAGATTCAGGGTATATAATATTCTTAGAATAGACTAAATCATCCTTTATAAATACTTTTTCCTGATTTAAACCATAGAATGGCTGAGAGGGATATAAATTGATATTATTATATATAACATAATCATTTTCTATAACAGTAACATCATAGTTAGAATTATAATCCACGGCATAGTTAAATGTATAAGTAGGTAGCTCTGGTTGACCTATATTTTGCGTACTCCCTTTAGATATTGAAGATATAGCCTGATATCCTTCTTTATCCTCTATTGAAATTTCTCCTATATTAAATTCAATAACAGATTCTAAAGCAGATTTTTCTTTAATGGAAAAACCTGATGATGAGAAAATCATTGAACTAATAAAAAATACTATGTATATAATTTGCATTCAATACCCCTGTTTTTACAGTCTCTAATTTAATTTTCTTTTATTGTATATAACAAAAGATTCGTAATTACAAAATGTAACAACATTAATAATGGATAATATTTATTATATTTAAAACAATAAATATGCTCAATTTAGAGAAATATAATATTCAGTTATTGATAGATTTTGATAGCACTTTCATTAAAGAAGAATCCTTAGAAATAATATCCGAATTTTCATTAAAAGATTCTCAGAATAGCGATAAAATAATCAATAAAATTAAAGAATTAACTTCTTTAGCTATGAATGGTAAAATTTCTTTTTCTGAAGCCTTAATCGCAAGAATACAATTACTAAAAGCTAATAAAGAGCATATTGCTCTTGCAATTCAAAAAATAAAAAGTGGAATTTCAAATAGCTTCATTAAAAATAAGGATTTTTTTCATAAAAATCATAAAAACTGTTATATAATTTCAGGCGGATTTTTACAAATTATAAAACCTGTTATACAAGAATTCAATATATCTGAAAAAAATATTTTTGCCAATGAATTAATATTTAATAAAAAAGGATATATTACCTCTATAAATAAAAACAATCCTTTATCAAAAGATTTAGGGAAAATAACAATTTCAAAAAAAATTGAAGGGGAAAAAATAATTATTGGAGATGGATATACTGATTATGAAATAAAAAAACATGGATTTGCATCTAAATTTATTCAATATACTGAAAATATTAATAGAGAAGAACTTAATATAAATGCAGATTTTATATCTAAGGACTTACATGAAGCACTGTTTTATATAAATGGAATATATCAAAATGGAAAATAAGTCTAATTCAATTAAGCAAAATTGGCATTTTCAAGATTTAATGCTTTATAGGGTTCATGAAATCCTATTAATAGCAAGCCCATATGACGCATATATTCTAGAGCAAGATGGAAAACTAACAGAACAAATCCTAAGTGAATATATTGGGATGAATTTAAGTTATGCTCCAAGGGTTTGGAATGTATCTTCAGGAAAGTCTGCTATAGATATACTATCAAAACGAAATTTTGATTTGGTAATTATAATGATGAGAATAGCAGATATTAATTCCATTGAGTTAGGAGAGAAAATAAGAATAAGATATCCAAAAAAACCTATAATTTTATTAGCTTTTGATGAATCTGAAATAAAAAGAATTTCTATAAAACAAAAAAAT
>CAYOTG010000171.1:0-2876 GCA_964406825.1 uncultured bacterium | reverse complement strand
GATTTCCCAAGACAGATTGTTAACACATTTCTTGGTATTTTAAAATATTCAATACTTCGAGCTAAAGCAAAACTATTAGGTGGAACTATACATATATCACCCTTAAAATCAATAAAGGATTTTTCATCAAATTTCTTAGGGTCTACAACACTATTATTAACATTGGTAAAAATTTTATACTCATCTGATACACGTATATCATACCCATATGATGACAGTCCATATGATATAGTTCCTTTTCTAATTTGATTATCAGTAAAAGGATTAATCATTTTACTCTCAAGCGACATTTTCCTTATCCATTTATCAGATTTTATTGACATAATTCATCCTTTTTGTTATTCAACATATTAATAATGGTGTTTTCGATTTCATCAAAACTACTATTTTCAACTGTTGCTCCAGCAGCGAGTTTATGACCCCCACCATTAAAATGAGCGGCAATATCATTAATAATGTACTTTCCCCTAGATCTAAAATTAATTCTAAATTTACTATTAGTAATTTGTGATATCATAAAAGATACTTCCACACCTTTAATAGAACGCATAAAATCTGTAAATCCATCTACATCTTCTAACGTTGCATCACAATTTTTCAGCATATCTAAACTAATCCTAATTGAAGCAAATTCATCAATTATTCTTAAAGATTCTATAACAGTACCTAATAGTTTGACCTGGGGTATTGTTCTTTGTTCATAGATATAAGAATAGACATCATAGGGTTTTACACCTGCTTCCAAAATATCTTTTGCCATCAAATGACAATCTGGAGTTGTTGAATTATATCTAAATGAGCCTGTATCCGTTATTAATGCTGCATATAAACCTTCAGCAATATCATATGTTAAATTATAATCAAGCAATTTAAAATATTGCCATACTAGATATCCCGTAGCTGGAGCAGATATATCTAGACATCTGAAATCAAAAAAGTTATCTTCTGATGGATGGTGATCAATTGAAGCACATATCACATTATTATCTCTAAGAATTTCAGATATTTTACCTAATCTAGTATAATCTCCAATATCAAATATAATAGCACAATCACAATTACTAACCCATGATTCATGAGAATCTTGATTAAATTGTTCAATAATATTATTTTTATTTAAAAATTCATATTTGTCTACCAAATCTGATATATTAATTATCCTACAATTTTTATTTAGGGATTTAATATAATAATACATAGCAACTTCAGAACCTAAACCATCCCCATCGGGATTGATATGAGTTGAAAGTAATATATTATTACTTTTATTAATAAGTTCAGTTAATTGATTCCAATCTATTTTCATATTATTCTGAGTAATGTAATTTTAGAATAAAATAGATTAGTAAGTTTTATAGCATATTTTAAGGCACTACAAGATTTTGAACTTAAGTCTATTGCTACTAAAATATGTTTATACATAATATATCCTCCTAAAAGAAAATAAAACTAGTTAATATAAAAATTGGTATCAAGATTAAAATTGACCAGACCATAAATCCAAAAAAACTTGGCATAGGAATTTTATTTTCCTCTGCAATTGATTTCACCATAAAATTAGGAGCATTACCTATATAGGTCATGGCACCCATAAAAACCGCCCCACAAGAAATAGCTAATAGGGTATCACCTGTATTCATCAACCAATCAACATCTCGTTCTCCTAAAGCTGTCATAAAGAAAACTACATATGTAGGAGCATTATCAAGAAAACTAGAGAGAATACCCGTTAGCCAAAAATACATATAATCAATATTCATATTACTCTGATTATCTATAATAATACCATTCATCCACTTCATAGGTCCTATTTCTTTTGTCACACCCTTTAACATTTCTATTGCTGGGATCATTGTCAAAAATATTGTTGCAAATAATTTTGCTACTTCCTTAATAGGCTCCCAAGTAAAATCATTCCTATCTCTATATTCTTTCGGAGTGATTTTTAATGATAACCATGTGACTGTAAGTAATATTATCAATTGAATCAATGTACCTAACGACATCATCATTGTACCGTGATATGAGAAAATAGAAAAATCTTTTAAATTTTCTAACCCACTTATAATAACAGCCATAATGATAAAGCCAATAAGTAAAAAATTTATTTTACCATCAATTTTAATTCCAATATTTTTATCAGATTCTATAGCTGGTGCATTATGAGCTTCTTTTTTATGATAATAACTATCAATAATAAAAAATAATATTAATAATGGGATTGTAACAAATAACATAGGTTTATACATATAAAATAGCGTCCATGTAAAATCAACGCCCTTTAAAAACCCTAAAAATAAAGGGGGGTCTCCTATAGGAGTTAAAGATCCTCCTATATTGGATACTAGAAAGATAAAGAATATTATTAAATGCACTTTGTTTTTTCTCCATGAATTAGCACGGATTAAGGGTCTTATTAAAAGCATTGATGCACCAGTGGTACCCATAATCGATGCAAGAGATGTACCAATAATTAAAATAGATAAATTTAAAATTGGAGATCCACTTAAATTTCCAGTGATTAGGATACCTCCTGATACTGTAAATAATGCTAAAAGTAAAACTATAAATGGAATAAATTCTCTTAGATAAACTTCTAAAATATAAAAAAGAGTATAATCGAAATAATTAATAGAAAAAAATATCAAAAATACTATTCCCCAAAACGCAGAAACCTTTCCATAATGATGGTGCCAAAAACTTGGTTTTATAAGAGGGATTAATGCAATAGATAATAAAATACCAAGAAACGGTATAAGCCAGAATAGACTGAAATCTTCTGCTGATAAATGATGCTGATTTTCAGCAGCAAAAATTGATGTCATTAAAAATGATATAACGAATATTTTTCTAAACATATTATTTATTGGGTATTT
>CAYOTG010000170.1:0-2897 GCA_964406825.1 uncultured bacterium | reverse complement strand
ATACCATTTATAATATTTGTCATCTGCTTTCCTGATATTGTTTCTTTCTCTAATAATTCTTTAGCAATATCATCTAATTGATGTCTAAAATCAGCTAAAATTTTATCCGCATTTTTTTCTGCAGATTTAACAAGAGCACTAATCTCCTGATCAATTAATATTGATTTTTCTTCACTGTAATTTTTCTGTTGAGAATAATCTCTTCCTAAAAATACTTCTTCATTTTTTCTACCAAATTTTAGTGGACCAACTTTATCACTCATACCCCAATCACATACCATTTGTCTTGCTATACTTGTAGCAACCTCAATATCATTTCCTGCACCTGTTGATGTATCATTAAAAATTAATTTTTCAGCACATCGGCCTCCCATCAATATATCTAATCTACCAAGCATATAAGATTTAGGATAATTAAACCTTTCTACTTCTGGAATTTGTGCGGTAATACCAAGAGCTTGCCCTCGTGGAATAATTGTGATTTTATGTACTGGGTCAGCTCCTTTTGTATGATAAGCCACCAAAGCATGGCCAGCCTCATGATAGGCAATAATCTTTTTATCTTTAGGCGTTAAAATCATACTTTTTCTTTCATTACCCATCATGACTTTATCTTTTGCATTTTCAAAATCAATCATAGAAATAGTTTTATTATTATTACGTGCAGCCAATAATGCTGCTTCATTAACTAAATTTTCTAAATCTGCACCTGCTAGACCAGGGGTAGATTTTGCAATAACAGATAAATCTACATCCTTAGCCAAACGAACTTTTCTTGTATGTATTTTTAGAATAGCTTCTCTTCCCTTTAAATCCGGAACATCGACAACAATTTGTCTATCAAATCTACCTGGCCTTAATAATGCCTTATCAAGCACATCTGGCCTATTAGTAGCAGCCAAGAGAATTACATTTGCTTTTGTATCGAACCCATCCATTTCTACTAAAATTTGATTTAAGGTCTGTTCTCTTTCATCATGCCCTCCACCTAAACCTGCACCCCTATGTCTTCCAACGGCATCAATTTCATCTATAAAAATAATACTAGGTGAATTCTTTTTTGCTTGATCAAACAAATCTCTAACTCTACTAGCTCCAACCCCTACAAACATTTCTACAAATTCTGCTCCACTGATAGTAAAAAAAGGAACCTTAGCTTCACCAGAAACAGCTTTTGCTAATAAAGTTTTACCTGTTCCGGGAGGACCTAACAATAATGCTCCTCTAGGTATTTTTGCTCCTATAGCTATATATTTTTTAGGGTTTTTTAAAAAACCAACTATTTCTTGTAATTCTGTCTTAGCTTCTTCACAACCAGCTACATCAGTAAACAGAATCTTAGGGCTATCTGGAGATATTATTTTTGCTTTACTTTTAGCAAAAGAAAAAATACCCCCTTGACCTCCACCTCCTTGCATTCTTCTCATAATAAAAAACCAAAATACTATAATTAATATCCATGGAGAGAATTGAAAAAAATAATCCATCATACTTGGAGTTATTTTTTCAATTTTAATAACGACTGTATCACTTAAAATATTGTTCCATTCATCAATTTTATCAATCGTTATATTTGGAAGAATAACTTTAAACTCAGTAATAGATGAATTATCAACATCAATATAACATCCAGGGTCACAACTTGCAACCAGCTCATTTCCTGTAATAACAGCACTACTAATACTTTGATTTAGCTGTTTATCATTGAGCAATGATAAAAAAGATGAATATGGAACTTCTTTAGATTTTTTACTTACATCAACATAATTTAATACTGTTAATGAAATAACAATAATAAGGGTCCATAAAATGAAATTGTTTATAATGTTTTTTGTTAATTTATCTTTATTCTTTTTCTTTGACATTTTTAAACTTTTATATATATATCTTTTAAAAATCTAAATGAATCATCTATATCCATACCAAATCCAATCACAAATTTATCACTTATTTTAAATCCATACCAATCACATAAACCAATACTTTCTTTTTTAACTAATAAACTGACTACTTTTAGAGTTTTAGGTCTATATTGATTAATATAATTATTAATAAATTTAACACTCTTACCACTATCTATAATATCCTCAACAATAACTATGTTTTTATTAAAAACATCTTCCTTCTTAAGCCCTAATTCAAAATTAATATCACCTGATTTGGTTCCAGAATAAGATGATATTTTGATAAAATTGTAGCTATAAATATTAGATATATTTGATAATAGAACATTCATAAATGGAATACATCCATTGAGCACTCCTATAAAAACAATTTCTTGATTTATATAGTCAGTATTAATATTGCCTGCTATTTCCTTGGAACGCTCAATAATTTGAGTATTATCTATATATTTTTCAAATTCAATATTGTTATATTTAATAATATTACTCATAATTATTTCTTCTTAGTCCAATAGATTGTTTTACATGTATTACTAATAGCATAATAATTATATAACTTTGGGATACAAATAATCTTATCATTAGTATCCGTAATGATAGGATAAGTCATTTTATCAAATAATGAAATCTTATTATCAGTAAAAATATTTTTTATATTCTTAGAAGAATTATAACACTTATCACCATGTTTCCAATTTCTAATATAAATACCATCATTAAATTTTTTATACGGAATCTTAATTATATCTATCACCTCTAAATCCTCACCAAGACTATTACGACTAGTAACAATCTGAGTATCATACCAATCATTAATATTATGTTTTTTATCAACCTTAATATTACTTTTTTTATCAAGATAGGTATTACGATATATATAATGTTTTTTTCTATCTTTCATAATGGTAAAATCTTTATCTAATATAAATTGAGACCCTGTTTTAGATTGATAAACAAAATTAAATATCGAAGACCAAAATCCTTTAGTATTCG
>CAYOTG010000169.1:253-2919 GCA_964406825.1 uncultured bacterium | reverse complement strand
AAGTAGCTATATAATAGGCTAAAAGCTGCAGTGGAATAGAAGCTAAAATTGGTGATAAAAATTTATGTGTTTCAGGTATATATATTATATCATCAGAATATTCTTTTAACTCATCTCTCTTCTGACTGGTAATAAGAATAATTTGTCCACCACGTGATTTTACTTCTCTGATATTTGAAACTATTTTATCATAAGATGATTCTGTAACTATAAATACCACTGGCATTTTGTCATCAATCAAAGCAATAGGACCATGCTTCATCTCAGCGGCAGGATAGCCTTCTGCATGTATATAAGATATCTCTTTGAGTTTTAAAGCGCCCTCTAAAGCAACAGGGAAATTATATCCTCTGCCTAAATAAAGAAAATTAGGACAGTCTGAATATTTTTTTGCTATACTTTTAATAATCTTAGATTGTTCTAATATACTTTCAATTTGTTTGGGCAATTCATTAAAAGAACTTATCACTTTGTTTTGTTCTATATACTTACCAGAAAACTTATTTTTCAGGAATAATGTAAGAAGTGCTAAAACAGCGACCTGTGAGGTAAAAGCTTTGGTTGAGGCAACGCCAATTTCTGGACCTGCATGTATATACAGTCCACAATCTGATTCTCTTGCAATAGAACTACCTACAACATTAACTATACCAATAGTAATAGCACCCAATGATTTACATTTTTTAATTGCTGCCAATGTATCGGCAGTTTCACCTGATTGACTTACAGCAATAACCGCAGATTTTGAATTAATAGGGACATCTCGATACCTTAACTCTGAAGCATATTCAACTTTAACGGGAACATTTAAAACTTCTTCAAGCATATAACTTCCAATTAAAGCAGAATGCCAAGAAGTACCACAAGCAGTTATATATATAATATCAGCATCCTGAATATGTTGGATCCAATCACTAAGACCACCAAGATGCAACTCATAATCTTCTAAACTAATACGACCTCTTATGGATGCAAGTAAAGAAGTAGGTTGCTCATAAATTTCTTTCAACATAAAATGTTCAAAATCTCCCTTTTCAATTTGATCAATAGAATGTTCTATTTTTTCTATTTCCTTATTAACCAAATCATTAGTTTCGATTTTTCTTATTTCATATTTATCCTTAGTTATTATAGCCATTTCGCCTTCATCTAGAACAACTATATTTCTAGTATGTTCTATAATAGGAGAGGAATCCGAAGCTATGAAATATTCATTTTTACCAATGCCTATAATAAGGGGACTTCCTAGTCTTGCAGCTATCAATTTATCAGGTTCATCTTCGAACATAATAACAATACCATAAGTTCCAACAATTTCATGTAATGCAGCTCGAACCGATTCTGTAAAATTACCTTCTTGAGTTTTGTGGATATAATGTATCAATTGTACCAATACTTCTGTATCTGTATCTGATTTAAATTGATAATTTTTAGATACTAAATATTTTTTTAATGTATAATGATTTTCAATGATACCATTATGAATAAGGGATATTTTATTTTCCGTATCATTATGTGGATGTGAATTTTCATTACTGGGTCTACCATGCGTAGCCCATCTTGTATGTCCTATACCAATTTTTCCGCTGTGAGTTTTGGGGTCAAGTTTGTTTTCTAGATATTTGACCTTTCCTTTATATTTCGTGGTAGATATTTTTCCATCTTGAATCGTAGAAATTCCAGCAGAATCATAGCCTCTATATTCCAAACGCTTTAAACCATCTAGAATTATTTCTGAAGCATTTTTATTCCCTATATATCCAACAATTCCACACATAGACTAAATAATTTTTTTGAATTTACTTATTATTTAACACTATTCCCATTCAATTGTTCCTGGTGGCTTTGATGTAATATCAAGAACAACTCTGTTAACACCATCTACTTCATTAACTATTCTACTAGAACATAATTTGAGAATATCATCAGGAAGATTATACCAATCAGCTGTCATACCATCTAAACTTGTTACCATCCTTAAGCATATAACATAATCGTATGTTCTATTATCTCCCATAACCCCTACTGTCCTTATTGGAAGCAAGACACAAAAAGCTTGCCATATTTTATCATATTCACCTGTTTGTTTTAAAATTTCCATAAAAATAGCATCAGATTCTCTTAATATAAATAATTTTTCTTCTGTTATTTCTCCCATTATTCTAATAGCTAATCCAGGACCAGGAAAAGGATGTCTTTTAATAAATTGTTCAGGTATATCTAAATCATTACCAATTTTTCTAACTTCATCCTTAAATAATTCTTTAACAGGTTCAATAAGTTTTAATTTCATTTTTTCAGGAAGACCTCCAACGTTATGATGAGATTTAATAGTTTTAGCTGAGCCACCATATCCTCCAGATTCAATAATATCTGGATATAATGTTCCTTGAGCTAAAAATTTAATGTCACCAAAATTTTTAGTTATCTTCTCAAATTCTTCAATAAATTGATTACCAATAATTTTTCTTTTTTCCTCTGGATCATCAACTCCATTTAATTTTTTTAAAAAAGATTCAGAACAATCATACAAGTTAACATCTAAATCTAATGATTCATTAAACATATCTAAAACTTCTTGAGCTTCATTTTTTCTTAATAAACCATGATCAATAAAAACACATATTGCATTATCACCAATTGCTTTTTTCATCAATGTAGACACA
>CAYOTG010000169.1:0-236 GCA_964406825.1 uncultured bacterium | reverse complement strand
GTCTACTCCACCACTTAATGCACACATAACTAAATTATCACCCACTACATTCCTGATATTATTAATAGTAGTATTTATAAAATTTTCTGAACTCCAATTTGGATTTGATTTACAAATTTTAAATAAAAAATTATTGATTATCATTTTACCTGATATTGTATGTATAACTTCTGGATGAAACTGTAATCCATATATATTATTTAAGGGGCTATATATAGATGAAATTATTTCATTTT
>CAYOTG010000168.1:0-2920 GCA_964406825.1 uncultured bacterium | reverse complement strand
ATTGGACTATCAGATATGATGTTAAGCTGGGGACGTACAACAGACATCGAATGGATTTATCAAATTTCATTGAATAATGAAGGTCAAATTATAAGTGAAATTTTTCAAGGTGCAGGTCATACACCTACAACATTTAATGGAGAAAAATCAGGAAACCACCCCTATCTCATAAATGCTACAGCAAACTGCAACTTTTCTGATACTGGTACATCTGACTATATTTTCTTTTTATCTCCTATTCATACAACAATAGATGGACACACAAGAGAATATCTTATGGATCAAAATCCATGGAGCTATAAAATTATGGGTCAAGAGTTAATCAATGAAGATAAATATGAAGAAGAACAGGACCCAACGCACTGGGAAATGAGTGATGTTAGGAACTATCTTTATATTGAATATGAAGGTTCCCAAATAGGAACAAATGTTTCAACAAAAATATCTGCTAATTTCTATAATGACTGCTATCAGTATTCTAATAATCATAATGATGAGGAAATACCCTTTAATTACGGTAATGGAATTAGTAGAACAGCTATTGAATTACCTGAGGGTTTTTCTCCTTATGATTTACAATACTTAAGCATTATAACAGATGGAGATAGTGGTTATTCTATTGTTTTAGATCAAATTATAGATATGTTTTATTTATCAAGTGATTATCAACTGGTTCACCTAGAGATTTCAGAAACTGAGCTTATTGAACTGAATGAAAATAACCCTTCGGATAATTTAATAATTAACGAGGATACCTTAGACTATGATTGCAATTCTGAATTATACGGTACCGCATCGTGTGATCAGTGCGGTGTGTGTTCTGATGGAAACACAGAGGTAGAAGCAAATCAAGATTTGGATGATTGCGGTGTATGCTTTGGAAATAATGAAGATATGGATTGTGCAGGAGAATGTTTTGGTGATGCTTATATTGATGATTGTTATATATGCGATGATAATCCTAATAATGATGAGGAAACATGTAATGCTGGATGTTTTGATATTAATGCAGAGAACTATGACCCTGAAGCTACAATATTTGATAACAGTTGCGTGTACTCTGACAGGACATTTCATGTCCCAGGAGAATATGAACAGATTACATATGCCATATTCTTTGCATCGGATCAAGACACAGTGTTAGTAGAACCTGGCATCTATTATGAAGAACTTGACTTTGAAGGTAAAGCTATTATCCTCTTGAGTACTGAAGGTCCTGATTCAACCATTGTTTATGCTAATTCAGATAATGATAGTGGTGAGCTAGAAAAAAGTGTTATAACAATCAGAGATATTACATCACATCAAGTTATTATAGATGGCTTTACATTAGAAAATGGATACGGCAAAGGTGTTAATTTTGAGTATTTTATAAGTGTTGCGTCTGAACCTGAAATGTTCAATGATATGATGTATAACTATATTGAATCTGGTGGAGTTTCAGTTATTAATTCAAGTGTTACTTTAAGTAATTTAGTTATAAAAAATAATACTGCAGAAAATTTTGGTGGTGGCATTGGCTTAGTAGACTCCTATGCCGAACTCAATAATATCATATTAGAGAATAATCACATTCCTGATGGAGACGCTTTAGGTGGCAGCGGTATTGCCATCAATGGTGGGGTTACATCAATAAATGGTTGCATCATCAGAGACAATTCAGTGGGACTTAATTTGTATCAACTCAATGGCGGAGGTGGAATCTTGTGTGGATTTAATTTTTCTGATACCCCTCTTGAACTGACGGTTTCAAATTCTGAGATATACAATAATTCAGCTAATATAGGTGCTGCCATAGGAGCATTATCTGGAAATATTATTTTGAACCATATGTTAATATACAATAATACGGGTGAATATGGATCTGCAATCAGCCTAGGAGAACCGCTGGGCCTTGTTATTGATGATATCAATATGACCATTACTCAGTCAACTATTACAAATAACCAGGGAGGATTCTCTTTTGGCTTAACAGATGAATCACATTTATTAATCGCTAATTCTATCCTATGGAATGAAGAATCAGATTATGAAATTACATCACTTCCCAATAACTCAATAATTGATGCCAATATTTTTTACTCGGATATCAGACTACTAGAAGGAGAAGACGATATAGAATCTATATCACTTAATCCAGAATTTACTGATGTTGATAATTTTGATTTTACACTCACATCAAGCTCACCATGTATTGACTCTGGGACTAATTTGCTTATTTTTAATGAAGAAACAATCATCGATATGGATTATTCTGAATATGATGGGAATATGCCAGATATGGGCTATTTTGAGCATTCTGATAATATTCTATATGGAGATGTTAATCTAGATTCAATTATTAATGTTTTGGATATTGTATTGATGGTTAACATCATACTGGATCAAAACACATCAGATATATTCAGCTTGGATGCTGCAGATATGAATGAAGATGGAATTATTAATGTTTTGGATATCATTGAACTCTTAAATTTGATATTAGATAATTAATAGATAATTATGAAATCTATAATACAAATCAAAGATAAACTAAAAAATAAAACCTAATGGGACAAACAATAGAAAGAAAACTTGCTGCTATTATGTTTACAGATATTGTTGGATATACAGCCTCAATGTCTAAAAGCGAATCAAAGACTCTTGATTTGCTTGATAAAAAACGTTCTATTCTAAGTCCGCTTTTAAAACAGCATAAAGGCACATTTGTTAAAGAAATAGGTGATGGTACTCTAACATACTTTGATTCAGCTGTAAATGCTGCAAGTTGTGCTATAAAACTTCAAGAGCAAACATATGATGATCAGAATATGAATATCAGAGCAGGGATCCATATTGGTGATATTGTATTTAAAGATGGAGATGTCTTTGGAGATGGTGTGAATATAGCAGCTAGATTAGAAAGTATCGCTCCTGTAGG
>CAYOTG010000167.1:0-2930 GCA_964406825.1 uncultured bacterium | reverse complement strand
GGGCCCATACTCCTTCATAAAATGAACTTATTTTGCTAATGCACCCATTGGATCCCAGGGATTTAGAATAACTGGTTTTTTATTAAACATCTTTTTAATTTTTTCTGGTAAATATTTTTTATCAATAACAACTTCATAGTTATATTCATCAAACCATTTATCTGTCATCAGATAGTACCCCTTGCATCCCCCTTTGGGGCCCCAACTATTTTCAACTCTCCATTTTACTGGTTTGCTTGATTTAATATCTACGCCTGTAAATAACATGGCATGAGTCATTTGGCTATCTCCATATTCTAATCTTGTAGATTTATCCATATCACTATTAATCCCAAACGTTAATTCATAATTATATAAATCTATATCCATAACACCGACGTCCCTATGAAACATTTTTCCAACATCACAACCAAACCATACAGCTTCATTATTTTTTAATGATTTAATGCTATATTTTTTCATATCATTTATTCCAATATTTAGATATTTAATTATTTGACCTTCTATCACATTACCTAAATATCTAATAGTATAAAGTTCATTCATTTTTTTATTATCCATTGGGCAGTGAATCAAACATACTTTATCTGCTAAGTTCATATTTACATTTTTTTTATAAAAATCAATTGGCGTTAAATTTTCAAACCTTAAGAATTTATTTTTTTTACCTCTAACTTGCCAATCAAATTTTTCAGGTGGTTTTCCAATAAACATACATAACATATTATATATAGAACTCATCATATCTAACTTCAATTTTCGTAAATCTTTTAAACTAGTACCATTTTTATCCTTTGCTCTTAAAATACTAGCAAATTTTCTTAATTGTCTTGTAATTAACTGATTCATAGATCTAGAACTACTTGTATGAAAGCTTTCAGGCATTACTGACTGTGGAACAATTCCATATTTTTCCATAAGATTAACAAACATATCCCATTGTCCTCCATCTTGAATAGGACTGCTTACAAGCCATGTTAAAAGCCTGCTATCTGATTTTTCATCCAATGTTGATAGTATATTCTCTAAAAAATAGTTTGATTTTTCTAACTTATCAAAAAACATAAAGTAACTTTGTGAAAACTCGAAATTATTTAAATTATATTTTTTTGCAAGTTCTATCCGCATAAGATTTAATGCTGCAAAACCCCAGCATCTACCACTTGATTTTTGATTGGTTACCTCTTTCATTTCTGAAGAAATAACATTTGAATACGTATGATCAATTTGTCTGAAAGTTTCCCAATCCATTGTAACATCTTCTAATTTTGAACGAGTCAGTGCATTCATAGAAGACTCATAAGACTTGCAAGAATTAAAATCTATTTTATATTTATTAACTTGATTTAGGGTTAGTTCTTTACTCATATATTATATTCCTTATTTTGTACCCCCGGGAGGATTTGAACCCCCAACACCTGGATCCGAAGTCCAGTGCTCTATCCAATTGAGCTACAGGGGTATTAAATAATTTTGGGTGGCTGATGGGAATCGAACCCACGGCCTAAGGAACCACAATCCTTCGCTCTAACCGACTGAGCTACAGCCACCATCAATTACAAATTATGACTTATCAGGCCAATCTAAAATTTCGACCTGATGTGTTAAAAAACTATCCTTTCCCCCATCATCAAATTTAACAATAAAAGTTGTTGGAAAATTTTGAATTTCAACTAACTCAACCTCTTCCTTTGTTTCTTTAATAATCATTTTTGTACCTATAGGTACTTCATTAAGAGAGATATACTTTTTAGCCATATTTTTAAAAATTTGTTATGTTTATTTTAAGCATCTTCATCCCAATTACTACACATTATTTTTAATAATTTATCAGGGTTATCATCTAATAAATAAATTTTAACTGATTTATAAGAACAATTATTCTCAGCATTATATTTTCTATGATTATTATCACAATATGGAAGTTTATCACTTTTACCACAACTGCAAATACTATACTTAACGTTTTGCTTTATTTTAATTATTTTATCTTTACTCATAAGTAAATATAAGATTTCATTTATTTCTATTTAAGTATTTTATTACTAAAAATGGGGCATAGATTATATACCCATAAATAAAGAATATCATTTCAAGGACTAATATGTAATAAGGCCACTCACCAATCAACAAGGGATTATTAGCATCTGGCGGAACACATAAATACATATAATTAGAACCCAAGAGATAATTAATAATCCCTACAACAATAACCATCAAATTTGTAAATAAAAATGCCTGCACAATACTTTTTTGATTGAATTTTAGACCATATGCAAAAATCAACCATAAAAGATTCATAATAATAAAAGAATGTTGAAGATGAAGAGCTAATATATCTCCAAGAGTATATATACCTGTTAGATCAACTGTAATAATGCTTTGCAAGGCGCCACTAAAGCCAAGAAAACAAGCACAATTAAAATAAAATTGCTTATGTTTATAATTATATAATTGACAGATTAAACAAACTACAGCAAACCAATATGCGAAATGACATAGTTGTAAGGGTAAATCCTTTTGTATCGTAACAATATATAAATCATTAAATAAAAATCTATTTAAATAATCAAAAATTTCCTGGAAAAAACTAATTCCAATTAAAAATATAGTGATATTTCTCTTATACGTACTATCATTCAATCTATAACCTAAAATACATACCATAATCCAAACAAAAAACAATATGAAAGTAATTAAATTATGAGCACTATATAATGCTTCATTATTTAAAGGTAAGATAAAACTATTCATGATTCATTACCTGTTTTATAACATATTAAAAAATTAACCGACAATTATTTGAACTAATAAAATTATATCTAATACATTGATTTGAAAATCTAAATTTAAATCATAAAATCCAAAATTTTGACTCATATCATTTTCTAAAATATAATTGACTAATTGCACTACATCAATAACATCAA
>CAYOTG010000166.1:0-2944 GCA_964406825.1 uncultured bacterium | reverse complement strand
TGGTGAACTCCCTGATAGTGATAGTTTTACATTGACGGTTAATCCTGTTAATGATCCCCCTTACTTTATAACAGAAGTTTTAGATAATGCAATTGAGGATTCATATTATGCCTATACAATCTCAGTAGCTGATACAGATAATACTATTGAAGAAGTTATTATTAATGAATCTCCAGATTGGATTCAGATTAATGGTTTTGAACTATCAGGAACACCAACAGTTGATGATATTGGTACTTTTGAAATATATCTAAGTATTTCTGATGGAGAAAATGTAACCTCTCAAATATTTAATTTTATTGTAGAGTCATTCAATGATATCCCTGTATCAGAAAATGCAACATTCACTACGAATGAAGATCAAATTTTAGATGTGATATTAATTGCTAATGATGAGGAAACTCCAGATGATTTAGAATTTAATATAATAGATCCACCCTCACATGGTACACTTACTTCTTCTAGAAGTTTAGGATTTTTTATTTACACTCCGGATTTAGATTTTAATGGATCAGATAGTTTTACTTTTGTAGCTTCTGATTTAGAGAATAGCTCCAATATATCAACTGTTACTATTAGTATTAGTCCTGTTAATGATGTTCCATATTTTATTACAGAATATAATGGGCTTGATAGTGCTCTAGAGGATTCAGAATATAGTTTTATTTTAGTTTATGATGATGTTGATAATGATGATTCAGACATTACTTTATCATCACAATATCTTCCTTCATGGTTAACATTAGATGGAAATACTTTGATTGGTACACCAACAGATATTATAGATGATTTAAATATAGAAATTACTTTAACACTTGAAGATTTAGAATCTTCTATGAGCAATAATTTTGTAGTAGATGTAGTAGCAATTAATAATAGTCCCATTGCATACTCTCAATCTTCATTTTTACTAGAAGATGAATCTTTGCAGATATTCTTAAATGGTTCTGATCCAGAAGAGGACCCATTAACATTTATAATTGTTGATGAGCCCTTGTTTGGAACTCTTTCTATGGATGATTTAGAGCAATATGTAATATATACTCCTAATGCAAATTATAATGGTCAAGATAGTTTTACCTTTAAATCGTTTGATGGATCTTTATATTCTGATAACAGTGAGACAATAACTTTAACAATAACTGAAGTTAATGATGCTCCATATGTAGCTTCTATAGATAATATTGAAGTTCCACTAAATTCTAGTGTAATTATTGAACTTGAAAATTATATTGGAGATTATGAGAGTCATGCAAACACTTTAAATGTTACTTTTCTACCTGAAGGAGAAGATGAATCAACAGTTGGTTCAACGTTTTATGGAGGAATAATTACTGCTTTAGGATCCCATGAATATGAATATACTCCTAGTTCTACTAATACTCCATTAGAAGATTTTATTGTCTATAAAGTTAGTGATGGTCAATTAGAATCTGAACCTGCATTGATTTCTTTTGATATTCCATGGGGAAGACCAGGTATTTTTAGACCAGGAGCAAACAGTGCTGTCCCTCAATTTATGGATACAGCTGAAGATACAGAAACTGAAGTAACTTTTATTTCATTTAATAGTGACCCTTTAGATGATACAAATGATTTTCCAGAAAATGGTGATGGTGTTTTTGTTGAAATTGTTTGGGGTCCTTTCCATGGAGAAATTGATCCATCTGCAATTTCATTAGATGATGCTACGGGTGATTATACTATTTTGAGTGGAGGTTATACCCCCGGAAATGATTATGGTGATGATCCAGGAATTGATGAAGTTTTACGGCCTACTGAAGATTGTGGAGATACAGGTTTAGACTCTTTAGCATATATTGTATATAATCCAGAAATTGATGAGTATACAGATGAAACAGTTATTACTTTCTGTGTTCATGGTGTTAATGATCCTCCTTTATTATTTGATATTTTAGATAAAACATTTGATGAAGATAATATTCTTCAAATTCCAATTACGATAAGTCAAGATACTTCTGATATTGTTATTAATTCAGAACATATCACAGCTTTTGATCCTGATGCATCTTATAATACACTTGATGTAGAAATTAATACTTCTACATTAAGTGATGATTTATCAGTAACTATTAGTAATGATAGTTTATTTATTACACCTAGTAGTAATATAAATGGAAGTTACCAAATTGATATTATAGCTCGTGAAAACTATGATTTACATGAGAATGGATGTAGCACGTGCCCAGATCCACCATTAGAAGATATTAAATCTCTTAATATTACCATCAATTCTATTAATGATGCTCCAAACGTTGTTTCTATATTGGATCAAAATATTTTGGAAGGAGAATTATTAACTATTGATTTGAATGCTACAGATGTAGATGGAGATATAGAATTTATTTATAGCGTTTCAAATACCAATGCCTCCTTACTCAATGCAAGCATAAGTTCAAATGTTCTAACAATTACACCTTTGGATAATCAATATGGTTCATCAGAATTAAGCATTATTGCTAATGATGGATTATTAGATTCAGATCCATTATTATTTAATCTGATAGTTACAAATGTTAATGATACTCCAACGTTTAATGATATTTCTAATCAGGAGGTTGATGAAGATTCTGATAATATTTTATTAAGTATAATTCCAGAAGATGTTGATTTAGAAGATGATCTTATTGTATCTATAAGTTCTAGTAATTCATTATTGATAGATTCAGAAGACATTACAATTGATAATCCATCTGCTACAACTGGTATAGAGAGATTTATAACATTAAATCCTAAAGAGGATGCTTATGGAACTTCAAATATTACAGTGACTGTTACAGATGGATTAGAATCAATATCAAAAGAATTTACAATAACCGTAAATGCTGTTAATGATGCACCTGTACTTGCAAGTATAGGAAGTCAGGTGTTTGATGAAGATGAGATTAAAAATATTCAAATCAGTGCAACAGATATTGATTAT
>CAYOTG010000165.1:0-2971 GCA_964406825.1 uncultured bacterium | reverse complement strand
ATCTGCATTTTTGGCAATTTTAAAGAGTGATAATGACAGCTAAAAAAAGGACTTACTTTTCTAATACTAAAAATATCTTGGTTAGTTTGATATTTATTTTCCCATTTGCTTTGCTTTATGAAATAATCTGTTTTTTTTATTTTCAAGGCAAAAACTATCAAATCAGAAATTCAGCGGATGTTATCATAAGAGATTTTTTTAATCTATTTGGTTCATTTTCTGATGAAATTTATTCGATAACTCTATTTGCAGTTTTATTATTTATCTACTTCATAAACAAGACCAAAGATAAAAAAATTTTAATAAATTACAGATATCTTATACTTATGTTTATTGAAGGAATTATTTTTGGATTTTTATTATTGTTGTTATTGAATGATGTATCAATATTTTATATTTCTGGAAATTTATATCAATCTAATTTACTTTTAAATTTATATTTATGTATAGGGGCTGGTATATGGGAAGAAATTTTATTTAGATTACTGCTTTTTTCATTTCTATATAAAATTCTTAAATCTTTATTTAAAGAGCAAGGTCTGTTTGCATTATTTTTATCTATTATTTTATCTTCAATCTTGTTTTCTTTATTTCACTATATAGGAAATAATGCAGATATTTTTAGCTTGAATACTTTCTTAATAAGAACATTTGGAGGAATATTTTTAGGACTTTTATATTATTATAGAGGATTTGGTATTGCTGTGATATCACATATAAGTTATGATTTTATTTTAGTTTCATTACCTTTAATTTATACCAATTGATATGTATCCAATATTATTTGAATATAAAACCTTGCAGATTTCTACATATGGCTTAATGCTAATGATAGCTTTTCTGGTATGTAATTATTTACTTAGGAAATATTTATTAAGTATTGATAAAGATCCCAAAATTGGAGATGATATAATATTCTATGCTGCATTTGGAGGTATTTTTGGGTCTAAAATTTATTATTTAATTGAGAGAGCCATTTTTTATGGTGATTATTCAAATATCCATGGTATATCTAATATTTTTAAAGGAATAATAGGATTGGATATATCCTTAGTTTTTTCAGGTATTAATCAATTTGGATCTGGATTAGTTTTTTTAGGTGGTTTAATAGGTGGTATGCTTACAGTAACATACTATATAAGAAAAAATAATTTAGAATGGCTTGTTGTTGCTGATTGGGTGGCTCCTTATCTTGCTTTAGGTCATGCTATAGGTAGAATAGGATGTTTTTTAGTTGGCGACTGTTATGGAACATATTGTGCGCTTCCTTGGAAAGTAACATTTCCTGAAGGTCTTCCTCCAACTACCTTTGAAAGTTTTAAATATAATTACCCAAGTATTTTTAATAGCGAAGGATTTCAGTCTATGTATACTGCAGGAGAATATATTTATGTACATCCTACTCAATTATATGAATCATTTATCTATACTGTAATATTTTTTTATTTGTATAAAATAAGACAAAATAATACTGTAAAAGGATTGATTATTTTGGAATATTTATTCTTAGCTGGCTTATCACGATTTCTTATTGAATTTATCAGATTAAATCCTTCCTATGCTTTAGGATTATCAGGAGCTCAATTCATATCATTGTTTATGATTTCTGTTTCTACATATTTTATGTATTCATTTCGAAAAAATACAAATTAATAATGGAATCAATTCATTGCATTATATGCAATTCTAATCATACATCGGATTATAGAAAATTTAAAGATACTTTTAACAACAATGAATCTTTTACATTAGTTAAATGTGAATGTGGTTTGATTTTTTTAAATCCAAGACCTAATCAAGATGAAATTTCTCAATACTATGATGAATCCTATCTTCCTCATAATAAGAAAAAAACTTTATTTGCTAAACTTTATAATTTTATTCAGAAAATTACATTTTTTTGGAAGTGGAGAATACTTAAGAAAAATTCTTACACCTTTAGCAATGTTTTAGATATTGGAGGCGGGGCGGGTACTTTTTGTAATTATTTAGAAAATAAGAATATTCAATCTGATAATTATGATCCTTATTTTAATAAAGGAGATGAAAATACTGTCTTTTTAGATCATTATGATATAATAACATTATGGCATTCCTTGGAGCATGCCCATGATACTAAAAAATTATTTTCTTATATTGATTCTAAATTAAAAAATAATGGTCTTTTATATATAGCTATACCTAGCCATGATGCATATGAAAGACCTTATTTTGGTGATTCTTGGATTGCCTATGATATTCCCCGTCATTTATATCATTTTAATGAAGAAACAGCCACTAAGCTACTAAATCTATATGGTTTCAGTGTTATAAAAACATATTCAATGATTCAGGATACTTTCTTTAATGTATTGCTATCGAAAAACTTGAATATTTTTAAAAAGATATATGTTTTATTAAAGAGTATTATTGTAATTTTATTTAATAAAAGAAAATCATCATCCCTCTTGTACATATGCAAAAGAATATATTAATTATACTATCAATATTATTGCTATCATGCAATCAATTACCTGATTCAAAGGGGGAATTTAATGAAATTATTATTTTATCTTCGTCAATAGATAGAGCGATTTATTATAATGATATTAATACATTGTTTTCAGGTTATGTTAATACTCCATCAGAAGAATCCTTATATAAAGTAAAATGGATAGATGAGGATAAATTTAAGTATTATTTAAGTTATAAAAATCTATTATTCATTAATCTGGATGAGCCCAGTGATTCTACTATAGATAATTTGGTAGATAAATTTAAAGAAAGCTATTCTATGAATTTATTTACACTTAATGATGTCTATGCTAAGAATCAAAATTTATTTATTTTCTCATCTAAAGACTATATAAGTTTTAAAAGTGATATTGAGAATAATAGAGATTGGATTATTAAGAATATAGATGAGAAGATACAGAGTAGTCTGAACGATTATATTTATAGAAATGGGAGAAATGAAGAAATTGAATTGTTA
>CAYOTG010000164.1:0-2987 GCA_964406825.1 uncultured bacterium | reverse complement strand
ATAGAAAATTCTAAATAAATTAGTTAATGGATTTTATTATATCAATATTATCAATCATTTTCATTTTATCAATTCCTGTTTTTTTACATGAATTAGGTCATTTTATAGCAGCAAGATCAGTAGGAGCAAAAGTAGAAAAATTTTATATTGGTTTTAATCCTTGGGGGCTTGGAAAAGTATTATATAAAGGTAAAGATACAGAGTATGGTATTGGATTTTTACCACTTGGAGGTTATTGTAAAATAGCCGGAATGATAGATGAAAGTATGGACTCCAAAGGTTTAACAGGTAAGCCTAAAGATTATGAATTCCGTTCAAAAAACACATTACAAAAATTATGGATATTATCAGCAGGTGTCATAATGAATTTTCTATTATCAATTATTATATTCTCATTTTTATTTTTTTCTACTGGGACCTATGATGTAGTAGAAGAACCAATTATATACAAAATATCAGAAAATATTGATACTTA
The DNA here is from genome assembly GCA_964406825.1 of uncultured bacterium. Classification (GTDB taxonomy): domain Bacteria; phylum Fidelibacterota; class Marinisomatia; order SCGC-AAA003-L08; family D37C17. The sequence goes on along the minus strand of CAYOTG010000164.1, from coordinate 2,512 downwards.
TGATTCCAATGCAAATATTATAACAGTTCCTTCCCCAGCATTAGAGCTTGGATTGAAACCAAATGACAAGATTATAAAAATAGATGGTATTGTAATAAGTACATGGTCTGATATTAGTATAAGTCTGTATAATAAAGGTGATTCGAATGTAATAGTAGAATGGATAACAGAAGAAGGTATTAATAAATCTTCATCTATTAAGCTTGTTGGTCGTCCTAATTTTGATAAGGGAAGAATGATTAATCAAGGCGTATTAGGTGTACAGGGTAATACTATTCATAGAGAACTTAATTTTTTTGAATCAATTATTTTATCATGTAAGCAGACATTTCAGATCATTAATGATATATTTTATAGCATTATAGGTCTTGTTACAGGTCAAATATCTACAAAATATATGTCTGGAATAGTAGGTATAGCTAGCCAAGCCGGTGATGTAGCTCAATCCAGTGGTTTTATGAGTTTAATATTTTTTATGGCATTTATTAGTACTAATCTTGGACTTATAAATATATTACCAATACCAGGACTAGATGGAGGACATGCTTTTATTACTATTATTGAGGGTGTCATTGGCAGGGAACTACCTACTAAACTTCAATATTCGATTCAATTCTTTGGCATTATATTCATATTATCATTATTTATTTTTACAATATTTAATGATATTAGAAATATCTTTACCTAAGTTTATTACTATATGTTATAGTCTAACTTCTTCTTTGAAAATATTAATTATCTACTATAAGACTGAGAGCTGTGGTGAGCTTTAAAACTTGATGATTAGTATCAATTAATCTTTGAACGATTATCTGCGTTAGGTTATTAATTACTTTATAACCAATATCTGTATTTTTATCACAAATATCAAAAAAATCTTTTCTTTCTAGATAAGCAATATCACAATTATTCAATGCCTTGACTGTAGCGGTTCTTTTGCTCTCTTTGCTAAACAAAGAAACTTCTCCTATAATAATATTATTTTCTGCCTTACATCTAATAAATTCTTTTTCTCTATTATCATTATTATCATTATTCTTATTGGTAGCCAATGTCAATGCTTTTGTTATAGTTATTTCTCCACTTAATAAAAATAATATAGAATGTCCTTCATCACCTTCTCGCATTATAATATCATTTTTTTTATGAGATTTTAATTGCAATTTATCTAAAAATAATTCAATTCCCTTATCATCAATATTATTGAAGATTTTAAATTTCTTGATTCTATTATTATCTATTTTCATTGTACGATTAAAGCTCCTTGTCCTTTATTGATTATAGTATCTTTATTAGGATTTATATCAACATTTAATTTATTTTTTTCTTCAAAAGAATGGCCTGAATCTTCTAATTTTTTTTCTATAAATTTATCTAATGCAGATGCATCAGAAGATAAAAATTCAGATATACCTATATTTTCTTCTTCATAGAATGTTCCTATACATATTTCGTGTTTTTCATTATAAAAATAATTAAATAAATCCAAGAAAGTTTTCCCAATAAACTCATCAGGTATAGATCTATTTTTTATATTACTTATTGCATCTTTATCAATAATATGTTCTATAGCATGTGCTACGCTTGGATTTGTTATATGAGAGGTTGTCATAAATGATTCAAAACTATGATTGGTTAATACTACATCAACATTTGCTCTTTTAAGAAAAGCGATTTTATCTTGATCATTAAGTTGGGCAACGACTTTAATTTTAGGAGATATTTTTTTTAATGATAAAGTAGCAAGAATTATTTTTTCATCATTAATCATTTTTTCATCATTAAGAATAATAGCATGATTAGCTTCAGATGCATTTGCATTATTTAAAGTAGAATCTAAGGTAAAATCACCCTTTATAAATTTGATATAATTTGTATCATAGTTTGATAAAATATTATTAACGTCATCTTCTGTTTGATTATTTATTAATACGATTTTATCTGTATTCCCTTTAGTGAGTAATTCAATTAAATTATTGATATTATTGTTCCAACCACATATTAAAGTATGATTTTCGAATGTTATTTTTCCCAAACCCTTGCCCTCCATAATTTTTCTAGTTGTAAATATTGATGAAATTGTACCTGTAACAATAGCTATTAAACTTATCCCAAAAAACATTATTATAACAGCAAGAGCTCTACCTCCTGTTGTTGTTGGAGCCATATCTCCATATCCTACGGTAGTCATTGTAACAATAGTCCACCATAAAGAATTTTTAAAATTGCTAAATGAACCTGGCTCTATTGTTGATATAATTATTGCTCCTAGAAACCAAGTTATAATTAATCCAAAAATTACTATAAAGAGATAATTTCTTTTAAATTTATTTAACATATGTCTAAATCTAAATATTTTTATTATAATCTGATATTAATATTTTATAATTATGATTTTATTTTATAGCCTGTTTTAAATAGATAACTAGCAATGATTGTAAATAGGCAACTAAAACTAATACATAAAAACAATGAAATTAAATTTAAGTCTTCACCAATGTTAAGTGTCGAA
>CAYOTG010000163.1:0-3005 GCA_964406825.1 uncultured bacterium | reverse complement strand
TTTTAAATGATTATTTTAATATTGCTGTTAGAAATGAATGTTTTTGTGCTCACCCTTATGTAGAAAAAATGTTACATATGACTCATAAAGAAGAAATTGATCAATTAGATTGTTTAGATGATCATTTGACATGGAAAGTAGAACCTTGGATGGGGATGGTAAGAGCAAGTATTGGTTTATATAATACAAAACAAGATATTGACAATTTAATTTCTGCATTATCTAGTATTATAAAAAATAAAGCTATATTGTCAAATGAATATACTATAAATCAATCCGGTGATTATCACCATAAGGAATTTACTTTTTCAAGTAAAGATTTTTTTAGTTTAACTGGGACAATTGACAAAGATATTGTTTCTGAATAATTAAAGCAATATGGAAGATAAAAATCGTATTAAAGAACTTCGATTAATTCTTAATCAACATAATATTAATTACTACATTTATGATAACCCTACTATATCAGATTTAGAATATGATAAATTATTAAGAGAGCTTCAACAGTTAGAAGAAAAAAATCCTGATTTACAAACATCTGATTCTCCTACTCAAAGAGTTGGAGGATCTGTTTTACCAGAATTTCAAACAATTACCCATCGATTACCAATGCAATCATTAGCCAATGCGATGGATATGCCAGAGTTAGAAAATTTTGATAAACAAATTAAAAAATTATTAAAGACTAATGATGAAATTGAATATATAGGAGAACCTAAATTAGATGGATTAGCCGTTGAATTAATTTATGAAAAAGGTTCTTTCGTTTCTGGATCTACAAGAGGGGATGGAGTTGTAGGTGAAGATATTACACATAATTTAAAAACCATTAAATCTATTCCACTATCAATTATAGATTCAAATCCTCCTCCACTTTTAGAAGTTAGAGGAGAAGTATTTATTAATAAACATGATTTTAAATTATTAAATGAGCAAAGAAGCAAAAACAATGAATCCTTATTTGCAAATCCTCGTAATTGTGCAGCTGGAAGTCTTAGACAATTAGATCCAAATGTTACAATGCATAGGCCTTTACGGATTTTTTGTTATGCACCAGGAGTTATAGAAGGCATACAATTTGATTCACAATTAGAATTGTTACATCAATTGCCTAAATGGGGGTTCCCTGTGAATCCTTTTATTGAAAAAGGCAAGGGATTTGCATTTTTAAAAGATTATTATCAACGAGCAGAAGTTTTAAGGAGTAAATTAGATTATGATATTGATGGAGTGGTTTTTAAAGTTAATTCATATCATCAGCAATCACATTTAGGAATAAGAAGTAAATCTCCAAGATGGGCTATAGCAGGAAAATTAAAAGCAGAACAGGCTACAACAATTATAAAAGAAATTATTATTAGTGTAGGTAGAACAGGTGCTCTAACTCCTGTAGCAAAACTAAAACCCATTAATATTGGTGGTGTTATAGTTTCAAATGCAACATTACATAATCAGGATGAAATTGATAGAAAGGATGTAAGGGTAGGAGATACTGTCTTAGTGCAAAGAGCGGGAGATGTTATACCTGAAGTTGTTAAAGTTATTAAAGAAAAAAGAATGAGCGATAGTATACCTTTTACTATTCCCAATAAATGCCCTATATGTGATGATATAGCTTCCAAAGCTAAAGATGAAGCAGTTACACGTTGTATAAATGTTTCATGTCCAGCAAAAATTAAAGGATCAATTGAACATTTTGTTTCTAAAAATTGTATGAATATTGATGGGCTGGGAATTAAAATAGTTGAAATGTTGATTAATGAAAAATTAATCAAAGATATTAGTGATATCTATTATTTAAAACATGAAGATATTACCGTTCTTGATGGTATGGGAGATAAGTCAGCTGAGAATATTATAGAATCGATTAATTTATCTAAAAATACTACAATGGCTCGTTTCCTATATGGCCTGGGAATTCGCTATGTTGGCCAAAATTCAGCTAAAGTATTGGAAAAATATTTTCAAGGGAATCTTAAAAAATTAATTAATGCGCATTCAGATGAATTATTAGATATTTATGATATAGGCGAAGTTATGGCTAAGTCTATTATTGATTATTTTAATAATTTAGATAATATAAATCTTATTAATAAATGTTTATCAGGTGGCGTTAAATTTAAAAAAGTTGATACGGCTATTGAGTCATTTATAACAGGTAAAGTATTTGTGTTTACAGGGAATCTTGGTTTGTTATCACGTAAAGATGCGATTGGTATGATTGAAAAATTTGGAGCTAAAAATTCTAGTTCTGTCAGTTCTAAAACAGATTATGTTGTAGCTGGAGAAAAAGCTGGAAGTAAATTAAGGAAAGCGCAAGAGCTTAATATTAAAGTTTTAAATTTATCAGAATTTGAAAATCTTATTAAATCAGTTGAATCTTAAAAAAGAATGAAACTTTTTTTGATTTAATAGAGTACTATATATATTAGTAACTCCTCCTAGGTTATTACTAATAAGATGAAATAATATAAAGAGTCAGTGTCCGCTGGCTCTTTTTATTTCTCAAAGCATAATAATTATTAATCATGAGAATTATAATAAACAATCTTTTATTTTTTAGTTTTTTATATCCATCATTAAATATAATTGATGAGGGACTTTCATATCAGATATTTACAAATTCTAATGAATCATCAGTTAATGCTTCTGAAATTGTGATTATTAAAATTGATCCAAATTTTTATAATATAAATCTTTTTTCTAGTAAAGATTATGATCATGATAATCTAACTGTAAAAGAATGGAGTGAAAAACTTGGATTGATTATTGCTATAAATGCAGGAATGTTTCAAGAAGATTATTTGTCTAATGTAGGATATATGAAGCAATTTGATTCCATAAACAATTCAAATATTAATCACTATCAATCAATAGCAGCATTTAATCCAAAAGACACTAACAAAGCTAAATTTAAAATTTTTGATATTGAAAAAATCAATGGGATTTTAGATAAAGAGTCTATAAAATCAATTATTGGTAAGTATGAAACTGTTATTCAAAAT
>CAYOTG010000162.1:0-3039 GCA_964406825.1 uncultured bacterium | reverse complement strand
TTCCTATAAATGATGCTCCTGAAATAATTTCTACTCCAAATGAAAGTATAGGAGTAGGTGAGTTATTTGAATATGCAATTGAGGTATATGATCCTGATAATGATGAATTTATTTTTGAAATATCTGATTTTCCAGAGGGAATGGCTTTGGAAAATAATATTATTAGTTGGACACCTAATACCACTGGTTTATTTGGCCCAATCTCAATTATAGTTACAGATATTGATTCAGATAATCCTCTTGCTGCATCTCAGATTTTCTATATAGATGTAAGATTAGCTCAAAACTTTATTTTACATTCAGGTAATAATTTGATTAGTTATTTAGGAATTCTTCAAGATAATAGTATCCAGAATATGTTATTACCTTTATCAGGCAATATATCACAAATTATTACAGAAAATTATGCTTCTATACAATTAGAAGATGGTACATGGATTGGTAGTATCGATAGCATAGAAACTACAAAAGGTTATTGGTTAAGGATAAATGAAGGTACTGATTATAATATTGCAACTTATCAAACACCGCAAAATCAGTTATATTTATTACATGAAGGTTGGAATTTAATTTCTTATGTTGGTAATGATAATGCTGATTTAGATATTGCTCTACCCAATGATGTTGAAATGTTATTTACAGACATTATGAGTGAGAATGTATCTGCAGTTAGAAATGATGAAGGAGAATGGGTAGGATCATTGGCAAATATAGGTTGGCAACATTTAAAAGGATACTGGGTAAAAGTTTTGGATGATATTAGTTTTAGTTTTGATTATGAAGAAAATTTACCAAGATTTGCAAATAATCAATTACCTGATTATTATGTAACAAATCATCCAAATGGCTTTGCTTATAACCAATCTCAACAACAAACATTTTATTATTTTAAAGATATAGTTTTGAATAATGAACCTATATCTAATGGAGATTGGATTATTGCATATTATAATGATATAATTGTTGGTTCAAGACAATGGTTTGGAGCTTATACAGATGTTCCAACTATGGGTTATGATGGCTTTAGTGAAACATCAGCATATTGTGAACCTAATTCATCTATAGAATTTAAAGTGTATAAACAATCTACAGGAGAATTAATTAATATGGTAGGGGATATTCCCAAATGGAATAATCAAAATAATTTTATAATAGAAAAACTTACACAAGAGCTTGTTTTACCTGATAATTATAGTTTATCATCTCCATATCCTAACCCATTTAATCCAACAACTAATCTAAGTTTTTCAGTGCCAATTGAGAGCCACATTAAAATTACAATTTATGATATCCAAGGAAGATTAGTTCAAGAGATTTTAAATAATTTAATGGAACCAGGAATCCATAATATTAAATGGGCAGCAAATAATTATGCAAGTGGTATTTATTTTGTTAATATGATTAGTGGTGATTTTTCAGCTACACAGAAAATCACTTTATTGAAATAATTTCATCTATTACAGTATCAGTTTTTGTATATAGATTATTAATGGTATAATTATTATCTATTACATAATCAGCTAGATTAATTTTTTCTTTATCTGTCATTTGTGAAGCAATCCTATTTTGAATATTCTCTAAGCTAATATTTGTTCTTTTTATGGCTCTTCCTAACCTTGTTTTCTTTGATGCAGTTATTAATATAGTTTGGTCAAAAAAATTTTTATAATTAGCCTCAAAAATTAATGCTGCATCAACAATAAAACATGTGTGTGTGTTTTTAGATTTAATTTCATCATATTCTTTATTAATAAGCAAGAAAACTTCTGGCCACATAATTCCATTTAATATTTCAATATTTGTTCTGTTTTTAAAGGCTTCTTCAGCTAATAAATCTAAATTAATTTTATTATTTGGTGCGATTTTAATACCAAAAATATTAATAATTTTTTTTTGAAGACTCAAAGATTTTTTTAAATGTGCTTTAGATTTTTGATCTGCATTAAAAATATAAGCACCTTTTTTTTTGCAATAATTCGCAGCTGTTGATTTTCCTGATGCTATACCACCTGTTATACCAATTTTAATCATGTGTTAAAATATTTACTATTTTATTATTAATTTCATCTATTCCTAGTGATCCATCAATAGTAGTAACAATATTTTTATTATTATAATATTGAATAAGGGGGCTTGTTAATTTATGATAAACTGTTAACCTATCTCTGACAGTTTTTTCTTTATCATCATCTCTGATTGATAATTCTTCATTAGTAATATCATCTTTATTATTATTGATAGGGGGATTATATTTTATATGATATATTCTTCCAGAAGACAGATGAACTCTTCGTCCTCCCATTCTTTCAACAATTATATCATCCTTGATTTTTAAAACAATGATATTAGTAAGCTGATGTCCTATTTTTTTCAGTGATTTTTCTAATCCTTCAGCTTGTGGAATCGTTCTTGGAAAACCATCTAAAATATACCCATTTCTACAATCTGAATTTTTAAAACGAGTTTCCATCATATTTAATATTAATTTATCAGGGACTAAAGCACCACTATCCATATATTCTTTAGCTTGCAAGCCTAGAGTAGTTTTATTTTTAACATGTTCTCTTAACATATCTCCAGTTGATATCTGAGGAATATTAAATTTTTCTACTAATAGTTTTGCTTGAGTTCCTTTTCCTCCTCCAGGAGGACCTATTAAAATAATTTTCATTTTTAGAGAAGCATCCCTGCAATTGTTGCTGTTAGCCACGAAGCTAAAGCTCCTGCAAACATAGCTTTAGTTACTAATTTAGCTAAATCTTTTTTCCTGTCAGGTGCTATTGAACCAATCCCACCAAGTTGTATACCAATTGATGCAAAATTGGCAAAACCACATAATGCATAACTTGCTAATATTGCAGTTTTTTCAGAAATTCCATCTACTCCACCTATTTGCATATTACTTAGATTCATATAGGCTATGAGTTCTGTCAGAACAATTTTTTGGCCTAATAAACTTCCAAGAATATGAGCTTCAGACCAAGGAGCTCCCATTAAAAATGCTAGAGGCATAAAAATAACACCAAAAATTTCTTCAAG
>CAYOTG010000161.1:0-3095 GCA_964406825.1 uncultured bacterium | reverse complement strand
ACAGAATATAGAGTTATTTATATCATTATCATTCTTCTAAATTTCTTCTATATTCAGATGAATCAACAAAAATTATTTGAGAGAAAAGAAAAATATAATATTCACTATAATTTACTACTGCCTGGTCTTTTATTTAACCTACTCTATGTTTATTATTTCTATGTAACACCCAGTGAAAATTATAGTATTATACTCCTAGCAAATTTTATTACGATTCTTACTACGACGATGTTTGCAATGAAATTTTGGAAAGAACAATATGCTATAAATATTTTATCTGTTCTTATCATTATTCCATGTATAGTGTTGGATTTTGTTGGCAGTTTGTATTTAATAGGTTTTCATGTACTATCCTTTATTTCAGCTTATATTTATAGAAGACAGTTTATTATTTCGATGTATGAGAGGTATTGTAATACTGCATCACTGGTACCTAAAAATGTTGCAAAATATATAGCTATGACAGATGGTACAATAGATCTTGAAAAAGTATTTAAACCATCTAAAAGATTTACAGTTTGCCTGAGTTCTGATTGGAGAGATTTTCAAAAAATATTTTCATCAAATAAACCTGAATTTATTGAAAACTTGTTTCAGGAATTCTATAATGAAGTGTTTATACATTTAGATAATGTATTTCCAGAGGGTAATTATTATGCAGACTGGACTGCAGATGAACTCTTTATTATATTTTTTAGTAATGATGAGAATGATACTGAATTAATGAAAAATTCATTAGAATTTGCCCATATATATGCTACAGAAGTATTCAGTAAAATCAATACCAGTTTAGATATTAATTTACAATATGATATAGGTATGTCATCAGGTATTGGTTTATTAGGCCTCCAGGGACCTGAAAAACTTAAAAAAACAACTATTACGGGTGAATCTGCAGGTAAAGCTAAACGTCTGGAATCTGAGGCAAAAAACCTAAGAGAGGGAGACAGCATAGAAAGTCCTATATTGCTGATAGATAAAATGCTCTATGATGAAGCGAAAGAGATACCTATATTTAAAGAAGGATTTATTCAGCTAAAGGGAAGTATCAAGGATATTAAAGACGAAGTTATTTACAAATGGATAGAAAAATAATTAATACTTAAAGGAGCGAATATGAAAAATATATTATTAATATTTATTGTTTCATTATCTATGGCTCAAATGCCTATAGAAACAAGAGAATATAGATTTTATAAAGAACAAAATATTAATGAAATTAATTTGTTTGATTTGATTCAAGAAGCAGAGGGCTTATTTAAAGTAGAATTAATAGCAGCCAATCAATTAAAGCATGAAGCTAGAAAAAAAATACTTGTCGTTACTTGTGAATTGGTATTAAAACTTTCTTCAGATTATTCTAAAGAACCTATTGAATTTAAGATTTGCAAAGATAAAATTGTATCTAATAACTATATAATGATAGATAAACAAAATCCTAAGATTGATTTTAAGCATAATTACAAGTATTTAGAAGGTGAATTTATTTTTAGAATATCAGGAGAATACAAGGATACAAAAACATCATCAAATAGGGGTGATAATGGTATCCTACGTGAATGGTATGATAATGGACAGTTGTATCTAGAATTTTCAATGAAAAATGGTATTAAAAATGGTGTGTGTAAAAAATGGTATGATAATGGTCAGCTTCAAATAATGTATAATTACAATATAGGTAAATTAAATGGTAATCAGAAGAAATGGTTTCCCAGTGGAAATTTACGAGCAGAATGGAACTACCTCAATGATGAGCTACATGGTATATCAAGCGAATGGAATGATGATGGTAGCATCAAATCAAAAAAACAGTATAAGCATGGTACATTGATTAAAAATTTATAAATCACTATTTATGTTTTTTCCTAAGTAAAACATGTACAAGCTTCATATCTCTAAAAAATACCCACACTCCAATATTTAAAGATCCTATTATCAGATTAAAAATTGAATTGCCATAAGCATATAAGAATATATTATATAAGCCTATAAATAAATTAATTGATATTGCAAATTTTAAAATTTCTATTTTTTCGTGATTCTTCATAATAACCCCCTTGTTCCTAATAAAGATAAAATCTTTAATCATTGATAAATTAGATTTGTATCACATTTTTAATGATTAATACAAGAATGTGAAGCAAGTCACAAAAACATATAAAAATCTTTAACTATTGATAAACTTTATTTTATATTAAGTACTATTACCATGCAAGATTTTGAGTTATATAATACGGTTGTAAATAATCCTATTTATTTATCAATAACAGTGCTCCTCGCAGTTCTTGTTATCTATTCTGCATTAAAGAAATTTATAAAGTGGCTAATATTTGCCTTGATTTGTTTTGTAGGGTATCTTGGTTTTCTATATATATCAGGAGATCAGCAGACAATTGATGATATGGACCAAATGATTGATGTTGGTAAAGAAAAAGTACAGGAAATCGTAAAAGATCAAATTCAAGATAGAATAAACGAAGATGAATAGTATTAAACTTTGTACCGAGGGTGGGGCTCGAACCCACACGTCCCTAAGGACACTGGATTTTGAATCCAGCGCGTCTACCAATTTCACCACCTCGGCAGGTGAAATAATTTATAAAGATTTTGTTTCTTATAACAAGAAAGAAAAAAGGATATAATTATGGAATATTCTACAATTGCACAAATGTTCTATGGCATTATTAATAACTCCCTTGACAAAGAAATCTATTTTTATAAAAAAAATAATAAATGGAAGGGGTTAACAGGCAAGGATATATTATCCATTGTTGAAACAATATCATTTTCATTGTATGCTAATGATATACGTTACCAGGATAAAGTAGCCATTTTGTCCAATACTTCTTATAAATGGGCTTTATGCGATTATGGTATTATTTCGATGGGAGCTGTTACAACAACAGTTTATCCAAGTTTAATGCCTAACCAGATTGAATATATTTTAAATAATTCTGGATCAAAATTAATTTTCGTAGAAGATCAAATGCAACTTGAAAAAATAAAATCTATTTTTGATTCATGCAATGAATTAAAAAAGATCATTGTTATGGATAATTCTTATGAAGGTGATGAGAGCTATGTGCAGAATTTAA
>CAYOTG010000160.1:0-3116 GCA_964406825.1 uncultured bacterium | reverse complement strand
GAAAAATATTTTATATATTTTGTTTTTAATAAAGAATCTCATTTTATAATGAAATTTGTTTTTAAATTTAGGTTTATTATTTGCTATTTCAAAACCAAGAAACAGATAATTACATATATCAAATAAGAAAAAATGATACAATCAATCAATTTATTTAAAAATGAAGTTGCTTTTATTTGGAAAGATGAAACAACCAGTGTTATTAAAAACTCTGTGTTGCGCCAAAAATGTCCATGTGCTTTTTGTAGTGGAGAAAGAGATGTTTTTGGGAATAAATATGGCGGTGAAAACATAAAAACAAAAAAAAACATTGAAATTATTAAATTTGAAAAAATTGGTTATTATGGTCTCCAGTTTTTCTTTTCTGATGGACATAAAGATGGAATTTATACTTTTAATTTTTTAAAAAACCTGGGCGACAACTAGTTTTTGGTTATGAATTTTAAAAATATAATTTGGGATTGGAATGGCACAATTATAGATGATGCTTGGGTTTTTGTTGATATTATGAATACTGTTTTACAAAAAAACAAACTTCCAACAACAACCCTTAAACATTATCGACAAAACTTTTGTTTTCCTATTCAAGATTATTGGAGAGGGCTTGGTTTTCAGTTTACTGATGAAAGTTTTGATAAATTAAATCAAAACTTTATATTTGAATATCAAAAAAAAATGTTTTTACCAAACCCCCACGCAGGTTTGTTGAGTTTTTTAAAAAAACTTAATAAACTTAACAAACAACAGTTTATTTTGTCTGCCTCTGAGCAAAAACTGTTAAATAAATCTGTCGCCCACTATAAACTAATGGGTTTTTTTAGAGGTGTTTATGGCGTGGACAATTTAAATGCTGTTGGTAAAAAAGAACTTGGGAGAACCCTTTGTAGAAAACATAATCTTAAGATGGACGAAACTGTTTTAATTGGAGATACTGAATATGATAAAGAGGTTGCTGAAGAAATTGGATGTGAAATTATTTTAATATCTCATGGACATATAAACCATCAACGATTATTAAAAACAAATGCCTTGGTGGTGGATTCTATAAAAAACCTAAAAAATTTTTAACCTCTTTTAATCAATAACATAGGCAAAGAGGTTTGTATATCCGTCACAATAAAGGGCGATGGCATGGTTACATAAAAATCTTGTTTGAATATAGTTTTTTGTTTTTTGTGATGGGGGGTGGTGCCCAAAACACTCTGCTGTTTGAGCTTTTTTTTGATTTTGATATATATTTGTTATATCATAAAACTCTATTTGTTTGTTTGGGTTATTGCGCATTGGATTCACGCCAGTTTTGTTAATATGATTATTAATTGGGATAATTTTATTGTTTTTATTAAAACCTAAATCATAGATGTGTATTGGAGTTTCTTTAGATTGTGTTTTTTTAATTTGGTGTTTGTTTTGGCTTAAAAGAATTTGAGCGGATTCCAACCCAAGGGCTTTGATATCTATTTTACTTGCCACCTCTTGTGTAATTAATATTATTGTATCATTCATTTCTTTTTTTAAACAATTTGGTTCCTATCCTTATTTGTGTTGATCCTTCTTGTAGGGCCCAAATATAGTCTCCGCTCATCCCAATAGACAGTTCTTTACAATTTGGGTTAATTTTTTTATTAACCGCCTGTTGAACTTTGCGAGTGTTTCTAAAGGTTTGTTTAATTGTTTTTTCGTTTACTGTATTTGCTCCTATAGCCATAATCCCTTTTGTTTTTATAAAGGGTAATTTTTGAGCTTGCTCTGCTGCCATCATAATTTCTTCTTCTTTAAACCCTTTTTGTGTTGGGCTATTTGTAATATTGAGCTGTAAAAAAATTTGTTGAATTTTATTTTGTTTTTGGGCAATAGAATTAAGTTTGTTTAAAATTTTAATACTATCAACAGACTGAATAAGGTTATAAAACCTTACTGCTAAAGTTGCTTTATTGCTTTGTAGGTGCCCAATTAAAGATAGTTTTGTTTTAGGGTTCAGGGTATAATTAGAAATTTTTTTTTTGGTTTCTTGTACCTTGTTTTCTCCAATATGAAAAATTTTATTTTCTTCTGCGCTTTTAATTGACTGGTGAGAAAGTGTTTTAGTAACAGCTATAATTTTAACTTTTTCAGGATAAGGGGAGTGTTTTTTTATATTGTTTTTTATGTTATTTAAAGAGTTTTTATTAATTTCAACGTCTGTTAAAAACATTTTTTCTTTTTTTATTCTGTTTGATTGTTTTTGTTTATATCTTTATTTGATAATTTCTCAAGTAGTTCCGCGCCAATTTTTTCGCTATCTTCTTCAACTTCTTCATCTTCTTTAATTACTTTTGTTACCGATGCAATTGAAGAGCTATCATCTAGGCGTAGAAGTTTAACCCCTTGAGTGTTTCGGCCTATAATGTTTAACTTGTCAATAGATTGGCGAATCATAATTCCTGTATCAGTAATAATCATAAGGTCGTCGTCATCAACCACCTCCATAATAGAAATAAGTTTTCCTGTTTTTGAATTGGCTTTTAGGGTAAAAACTCCTTTTCCTCCTCTTTTTTGTTCTCTGTATTCTTCTAGTTTGCTCCGCTTTCCAAAGCCTTTGCTAGACACAACCAAAACCTGTCCCTCTCTTTTCACAACAAGCATGCCTATCACAAAATCATCTTTAAATGACATTCGTATACCAGTTACTCCTTTTGTTTTTCGTCCTGTTGATCTAATTTGGTTTTCGTTAAACCTTATAGATTTTCCATTATTGGTCGCCAATAAGATGTCTTGGTCCCCGGTGCTTAATTTAGCTTGAATTAGTTCATCTCCTTCATTAACCTCTATGGCATAGATTCCACCTTTTCTTGGTGTACTATAAAGCATTAGCTTGCTCCGTTTAATTAGCCCTTTTTTAGTACACATAATCAATTGCTGGTCTTCTGAAAATTCTTTAACCGAGACAAAAGCCTTTACCTTGTCTTCTGTTCCACAGCCTATTAAATTAACAATTGCTCTCCCTTGTGAGGTGCGTGAAGCTTGGGGAATTTGGTGAACCTTTAACCAATAACATTTTCCCGTGTCTGTAAAAAACAACATCGTGTTGTGTGTTGAAGCTATAAGCAGGTGTTCTACAAAATCATCTTGTTTTG
>CAYOTG010000159.1:0-3125 GCA_964406825.1 uncultured bacterium | reverse complement strand
ATTTATATAATGATGGATCTTTCTATACTTTTATGGATTCTGAAACTTATGAACAAATTTCTCTTACGAAAGATCAAATAGGGGATGACAATTTAGATTTTTTAATTGAAAATACTCAAGTAACCATTGCTTTTAATGGAGATGAACCAATTGAGATGCGTATTCCCCAACATATGAATATTAAGGTGATTGAAACAGACCCAGGAGAAAGAGGTAATACAGCACAAGGAGGAACCAAACCAGCAAAACTTGAGAGTGGTATAGTTCTAAACGTTCCTTTATTTATTAATGTTAATGATATGATTAGGGTTGATACTAAAGAAAAAAAATATATAGAGAGAGTAAAGTAATTTTATATGTCTCTTCAGGATAAAATAAAAAAAATTATTAATGTTATAGAGAATACCAATATAGAAGAAATTGAAATTTCATCATTTTGGGGAATTCAGAAGATACGATTATCTAAGAAAAAAACACTTACTCAAGCTAATGTCCCAATAGATGATATTGATAATAAAAAAACTCCAGATGATAATACTATAGTTGTAGAAAATCCACCAAACACAAATGACTCAGAAAATGATAAAGTTATTGAAAAACAAGCAGAAGGAAATACTGAAGAAGATGAACAGATAGATAATCATCCTGCTATATCTGAAGAAGACTTAGAATATCAAAAAGCACCACTTGTTGGTACATTTTATGCGTCTTCAAAACCAGGAGAACCCCCATTTGTTAATGTTGGTGATAAGATTTCTAAAGGACAAATAATCTGTATTATTGAAGCAATGAAAATATTTAATGAAATTGAATCAGATTTTGATGGGGTCGTTGTTGAAATTTTAGCTGAAGATTCAAACCCTGTAGAATTTAATCAGTCTATTTTTTCTATAAAACCAAGCGAGTAATGTTTAATAAAATCCTTATAGCAAATAGAGGTGAAATAGCCTTAAGGATTATACGAGCTGCAAGAGAATTGGGCATTAAAACCGTTGCAGTATTTTCAACTGCAGATGATTTATCATTACATAAGAAATTTGCCGATGAAGCTATTTGTATTGGGCCTCCAGATCCTTTAAAAAGTTATCTTAATATACCTTCAATATTAGCAGCTGCAGAACTTACTGATTCAGATGCTATACATCCAGGATATGGCTTTTTATCTGAAAATGCTAAGTTTTCATCAATATGTGATGAAAATAATATAGTATTTATTGGTCCAGATGCTAATACAATTAATTCTATGGGGCATAAGTCAATAGCGAAAGATACAATGAAAGCTGCTGGTGTTGCAGTGATTCCTGGATCTGATGGTGTTGTAGATACAGTAGAAGAAGGTATAAAAATAGCATCTAGTATAGGATACCCTGTTATTATTAAAGCAGCTTCAGGTGGGGGAGGCAGAGGTATGAGAATGGTAGAGAATGAGGAAGATTTTACGAATGCATTTAATTCAGCACAATCAGAATCTAAAATTGCTTTTAATAACGATGAAGTATATATTGAAAAGTATTTTACTGAGCCTAGACATATAGAGATACAAATTTTAGGAGATTCGCATGGTAATATTTATGCATTTGGTGAAAGAGAATGTTCAATACAAAGAAGACATCAAAAACTTATTGAAGAATCTCCGTCACCTGCTATTAGTGATGAAATACGCGATAAAATGTGTAAAAAAGCTATCCTAGCTGCCAAATCAGTTGATTATGTTGGAGCTGGAACAGTTGAGTTTTTATATGATCCCTTATCAGATGATTTCTTTTTTATGGAAATGAATACAAGAATTCAAGTTGAACATCCTGTTACAGAGTATGTAACCAATGTTGATTTAGTAAAACATCAAATTTTATGTCATGCGGGCTTAGCTATCCCTAAGAGCTATGAAAAACTTAAATTGCGTGGACATTCCATAGAATGTAGAATAAATGCTGAAGATCCAGATAAAAATTTCATGCCATCACCTGGGACTTTAACAAGTGTTCATTTTCCGGGAGGCTTAGGTGTTAGAGTCGATTCTTCTGTATATACTGGTTATACTATTCCTCCGAATTATGACTCTATGATAGCTAAAATAATAGTCCATGCACAAACAAGGACAGAGGCTATTAATAAAATGTATACATCATTAGAAGAATGTGTGATTGATGGCATAAAAACTAATATTGAGTTTCAAAAGAAAATTTTAAAAAATGATGCTTTCATCAAAGGCGATTTTAATACTAATTTCTTAAATAATTTTCAGTAAAAAAAAGGGCAATACATGAATATTCCAAATAATTTAAAATATACAAAAGAGCATGAATGGTTAAAAGTAGATGGCGATGTTGCATATATTGGTATTACTGATTTTGCACAAGGAGAATTAGGTGATATTGTTTTTGTTGAGTTACCCAATTTAAATGATAATTTTAGTCAAAATGATATTTTTGGAACCATAGAAGCTGTTAAAACACTTGCAGATTTATATATTCCTATTTCTGGTTCTATCATAGAAATCAATGATAGACTAGAAAGTGAACCTGAGCTAATTAATTCAGATTCATATGGAGAAGGATGGATTGCTAAAATACAAATTTCAGATTCTACTGAGATAGATTCTTTATTATCAGATGATGATTATAAAAATTTAATTGGATAATGTCATATATCCCTATTACAGATAATGATGTTATAGAAATGCTTAAAGTTATTAAAGCAAAATCTATAGATGAATTATTTGATATTGTCCCCAAGAAATTTAGATTAGATTATGAAAATTTCGATGTTCCTGAAGGTCACTCAGAACAGGAAGTTTTTTCTCTTTTAAATTCTATAGGTGAAACCAATTATGCAGCAAAAAATCAAACTTTTATTGGTGGGGGAGCCTATGATCATTATGTCCCAAAAATTGTTGATTTTTTAGCCAGTAGATCCGAATTTTATACTGCATACACTCCCTATCAGCCTGAGGTTAGTCAGGGAACTCTTCAGTATTTATATGAATTTCAAACCATGATTTGTGAATTATCTGGTATGGATATTTCAAATGCTTCATTATACGATGGTGCATCTGCTGTTGCCGAAGCATGTAGCATGGCTATCGCTGTTAATTCTAAGAGGAAAATATTAGTATCATCAACAAT
>CAYOTG010000158.1:0-3182 GCA_964406825.1 uncultured bacterium | reverse complement strand
AATCTATATCCTCTATTGATGGAGAGCTAGAAAATGCAAAATCATATTCTATTGGAGTATGTTGATATGTCGAAAAGTCAGATTGTATGATAGTTAAAAAACCAAGGTCATCTAGAATAACCATTTCATCATTATTATCATTATTTAAATCAGCGAATAATATTGAACCTACAATACCAGTATCCAGTTGCAATGGAAAGTTCTCATGTAAATTTCCATCTAAATCGATTGCGTAAATGCTACCATTTAAATTACCGAATATTATATATGGTTGATTATTTATAAGATGTATTGATGGAGATGTTGTAATCTCATAATTTGTTGCATAATTAAAAACAAGATTTCCATTGGTATCTACTGCATACAATGTACCCGCATTTGATCCCGATATAATCATAGGCTCATCATTATGAGAAATAATGATGGGTTCTACTCTGAATTTTCCATCTGCTAAAAATGGAAACCCTGGTGCTATTGTTGCGTTATCATAAACAAGGTATAAGTGATTACTCTCAGTACCAAATGCTATATCTTCTTTACCATTATTATTAAAATCATACAGAGCAACGCCCTTCTGTATTTTTTCATTGATATCAAGTGGAAAATTATCGACGTCGCTTCCATCATGATTAATGGCATAAAGTTTTTTATTTGAACTTGAAAAACCACCGATTATTATTTCAAGCTCATCATCATCATCGATATTGCCTATAGCGGGAGTACCAATCAACCAGCTGCTTGCATCATATTCAAATAATAAATTAGAATATGAAAAAGCATAAATCTTCTTATCTTTTGATGTAAAAATAATTTCTTTATCTCCATCATTATTTATGTCTGAAATTGCAGGTGTTCCCCATACCTGACTTCCTGTTTGAAATGGAAAAATATTGGTTTCAATCTCATTCCCTTGCGAATCTAGAACTCTTATAAATCCCGTATAATCAGCAAAATATATCTCATTTTCTCCATCCTGATTTAAATCAATAACAGTGGGTGATCCTGATACTTGGCTGCTTGTATAGAAAGGGAATCCTTGTTGGAGTAGATTAACATTAAAAGTAAATGATGATTGATCTTCAAAAGTTAAGTTTTGGTTGTTTTCTATATAGTCTGCAGTGATATCTAAAGTTAAATCTATATTACCTAAAGGTATATCTTCATCAATATTTATAACATAAGCACTATAAAATGTATCGTTATATAAAAGTGTATTGTTAAAAGTCACCACAGGGTTATTAATAACAATATTATTTGATGAACTAAGGGTTACTTCAATATTATTTGCATTAATACCATCAGAAAAATTAGAAATGGCTAAATCTATAATAATTTCTTCTCCAGGATTTATATTTCCATCTTCATCTGAATCATAGGATATATTATTAAGCTCAGGTACTAATATTAAGTTGGTAACAGAAAACTCTATTGTTTCTAAGTCTTCTCCAACATATGATATATTCATTCCTCCATTTGAATTATCTGTTAAAAAACAAGAAGGATTTGTTGTATCATTAAATTTGCTTCTACCTGTTTCTTGACTAAATACTGCAGCTCCAAATGATCCACTTGAATTTAAAGTTCCTCCATATCTATAAAGGTAAACTCCATCTGGAGGTCCATTTGCATTACCATTATATTCAGTATTAATTCTGTAAATTAATAAGCCGTTATCATCTCCAGGTGTATTAATTTCATATATACCCTCTTTCACCCTATACTCAACTACAAAATATTCAGTATCTGAAACAGGTGAATTGATACGATAGATATTATTTTCATTAGAAGACAATGGATTTATCTGATAGGTTCCTCCAAATTCTACTTGAGGTAAAGATGTTATCCAGTCCGTATATCTGTATTTCATATATGCGCTCATGGATTGTGGAATATCTGAAGAAGCATCCATAACATCCCAGCCTCCAACAGCGACTGGCGCGACATCATCATAATAATGATATAAATCTGGAGCTCCCAGCGAATGAAAGAATTCATGGCAAAGGGTTCCTACAGTAAAATATCCTCCTTGATCCAGATTAAGATTATAATCATAAACCCTGCTTCCATTAATATAAACATCAAATGAATATAAAGCCCACCTGTGTGGCCAAAGCAGGTCAGACCACCCTGTAGGGCTACCACTAATTAAAAATGTTACATTATCTATATACCCATCATCATTTGAATCAATATCTAAATCTTCAGGTACTTCATTTGCAATATATTCTATTGCATTTTTTAAAAGAGTATGTTCTCTGATTCTTGCTTCATTATTATTTTGGTAACCTTCAGGATTAGTATTTTCATTATAAGGTTTATAGTAGTCCCTATCATACTGATCTTGATAGGATAAATTTGTTTCAAGGTCACATTGAGGATAATGATGTGTTATAACATCAAGAAGATTATATGAAACCTCTTTAAAATAATGCCGCATTGATGGACCTTCTTCCTTGTTAAAGGGATGGTCATGAATGCTTCTTGGTTCAGAAAATTCATCCTCATCAGCAAATCTTATAAACACATTCAGGTTGTTAATCGTGCCTACTGATGGAGCATCTCTTAGTTCGACATCTCTATGATACCTGTCTCTGATTCTTAGATATTTATCTTTAGATATTTTTATACCAGGAATAATATTCTTATCACTAGGATTAACAGATAATGCTTTAAATGATGTTGGTATAATAGTATCAGCATTTTTAGTTGCATAATAATAGTACCCATCTTTCTTGCTTTGGATAATAGTATAATCATTGGCATCATGGAGTCTTTGAGAGAATTCATCACCTGAAATAAGACAACTTATTATTTCATTGTCAGGCTGAACTAAATCAATAGGCATATTCCTAAATTGATTTGGTATTAAAAGTGATATGATTAATATAAATAATATTTTTAACATGTTATAAATTTATCAATATAGTTTAAGAATATATAAAACTTTTAATTTTCTTAAAATATTCTTCTCTTGCCATTAAAATAATGTTATTATGATTGGCTCCATTTACTCTGTAGATTTCCTTATTGTTTGAAGGTGATTCCAGTAGCATTAATTCTGCTTGACTAAATGGTATAATATCATCTAAATCTGAATGTATTATTAATAAATCTCCTATATAGTTTTTTAATTTATCTAAATTCATAAAACCATCTTCTAATGAAAAATTAATATCATCAGG
>CAYOTG010000157.1:0-3199 GCA_964406825.1 uncultured bacterium | reverse complement strand
TAAATAAAATTTTTATTAATTTTCTTATACTATTGGATTCGGCCATTATTTATAATAATTTTCTGTATGCAATTTACATATCAAATAAAACAATTTATAATACAAATATAATTCCAATGAAAATAGTATCTGTTATTTTGGCTAGAGGAGGCAGTAAAGGAATCCCAGATAAAAATATTATTGATTTAAATAATAAACCATTGATTTATTATAGTATCAATGCTTCCAAAAATTCTAATGTCATGGATACTTGGGTTTCAACAGATAGTAAAAAAATTAGCATAATAGCGGAGCAATATGGTGCACGGATTATAAACAGACCCAAGCCTCTTGCTACTGATATAGCTTCTAGTGAGCAAGCCTTACAACATTTTACTACACAGGTAGATTTTGATATTATGGTATTTATACAACCAACTTCACCCCTATTAAATTCAGCGGATATTAATAAAGGAATAGATATGATGCAAACAGGGGAATACGATTCTGTCTTTAGTGTTTGTATAGAACACTGGATTCCCAAATGGACTCTAGATTTAAAACCTATTAATTGGTCCCCTGAAAATAGACCGCGTAGACAAGATGTCTCTGAACAATATGTAGAAAATGGAGCATTTTATATTACAAGTAAGGAACAATTTATTAAATCAGGCATACGATATGGAGAGAGAAAGGGGATTGTAGAGATGCCTTTTTATAGAAGTTTTCAAGTAGATACTTACGAAGATTTAGAAATAATTAAAAAATTATTATAGATTATGAGTCAAGAGACATTTAAAAAAGCAAAAAAGATTAAATTAATTATTACAGATGTTGATGGTGTTTGGACTGATAGTAAAATGTATTATACCGAAGAGGGTTTATTTATGAAATCTTTTTCAACATATGATGGTATGGCCGCACATTTGTTACATAAATATGATTTTCTTATTGCAATGATTACAAGCGAATATGAACATCTTGATATTCTCCAAACAAGGGTTAAAAAATTACATATTCAGGAAGTTTATACCAATGAACATAATAAAATTAACAGATTACAATATTTAGAAAAAAAATATAATTTAAATCCTGAAAATATTGCCTATATTGGAGATGATCTTAATGATTTAGAATCTTTAAAATATGCTGGCCTTTCTGCTGTACCTATAGGAGCGCCCATTTTACAATTTTATAAACCTGATTATATTACCACAAGAAAGGGTGGCGATGGCGCATTTCGAGATTTATCAGATTTAATTCTTCAAGCCAATAATATTGATCCAATTTATTAATGATAGCCTACATCGTATATTTTTTAATTTCCCTTATTATGGGGGTAGTTTTATTACTACTCTCTATATTTAATACAAAAATTCGAGCAAATTATTATAATTCATATAAACAGATTTTTAAGTTATTAAAACTCTCAGGTAATATTAAAAATAGTAATAAAACAGTTTTAATGTTTCATGCTGCATCTGTAGGTGAATATGAACAGATTAAGCCAATTTTAAGAGGTCTTAATCGAAGTGAATTTTTTATTGTTCAAACATTTACTTCTCCTAGCATTTATAATATAGAATCAGTTGATAAGGAAGATTTATATGATATAAAATGTTATCATCCTTTTGATATTTTTTGGTTGTCCTATTCTTTTTTTAAAATTATCCATCCTGAAAAATATATCATTACAAGGCACGACCTGTGGCCTGGTCATATCTTGATGGCAAATTATTTTCAAATTCCCATTTATTATATTAACGCTAATATTCATAAGAATTCACTTTGGTATAAAAAATCTTTGAGCTTTTTCGTAAGATATTTTTTTAAAAAGATTAATTATTTTGTTGTTCCATCTAACGATATAGAAGAAAATTTAAAATTAATTTTACCATACCATCATTATCCAAAAATTAAAGTTATTCAAGATACACGATTTAATCAAATCAGTTATATCAAAGATAAAAATCAGTTTGTTAGTCAAGCTAAAGACCCGAATAATAAATGGATTACATTTGGTAGTATTGATGAGCTAGATGAAAGAATAATTTTTAAGGTGTTACCTGCTTTGATAAAAGAGGGCTATTATATTTTCTTAGTTCCCCATGAAGTAGATATTAAGAATATTTCAAGATTAGAAAAAGAGCTAGTTAAAGCTTCCTTGCCTTATAACAAATATAGTGAGAGAGATATTGCTAAAGACGAATATTGGGATTCAAAAGAAAAAATTATTTTAATAGATGCCTTAGGCATATTATCTGAGCTTTATTCATTTGGAGTATATGCATATGTAGGTGGTGGATTTAAAAGAGGCGTTCATTCTGTCTTAGAGCCAGCAGCTTATGGATGCCTCATTTCATGTGGCCCTAATATAGAAATGCTTGATGAAGCTAAATTATTAAAACAAGAAGGCCATTTGCAAATTATCCATAATGATGATGATTTTTTCTCTTTTATTAATAAATCTAAACGTTTACCAAACTTTATGAATAATATTTCACCAATCGCTACAGATATGATTGATAATTTGGTTTCAGACTCAAGTGATAATTATAATATTTCATTAAATCAGTAATAGAATTATGATACGTTATTTTATTTATTATATTATATTTTTTGGTGTGCTGTTTACACAAAACACACAAAAATTTATTTATAAAACTAAATTTAAATCTTTGAAAGTTGGCACTACAGAAATTACCATTAAAAAACATGAATCCAATAATCAGCAAACTATTATTATGATAGAATCATTTAGTAATAAATTGATAGATTTGATTTATAAATTACGTCATCATGCTACCCTGGTAGTGAATGATGATGATTATTCATTGCTAGCAACAACACAGAAAATCCAACAAGGTTCTTATATTGACTCTTATAACGCAACAATTAATTATGATGAAAAAAATATATATTATAAAAATTTCCTATTAGATAGCATGGAAGAAGATAGAATCACAGAATATATTATTCCGATTGATGGGAAAGTATACGATCCATTTGCTATTGTATATTATTTACAAAATCTAAAATTAAATACCAACCAACAGCATATATTTAATTACTATAGTAGGCAAAACATTAAATCATTAAAATTAGAAGTATTGAATACTGAAACAATGAGTACTCCATACATTACTAGTACATGCTATTTAGTTGTTCCACATTCTAGTGATGGTCAATACTTATTAAAAAATAAAGGTGAAATGAAAAT
>CAYOTG010000156.1:0-3255 GCA_964406825.1 uncultured bacterium | reverse complement strand
TCACCTAAAAAACATTTAAAAGAATTTAGATATAATGAATCTCCTAATATAGAATTAGGGAAAGAGGTTGTTTTAAACCAATTTAATATTGGTGATTTATTAAATGTGACAGGCACATCTAAGGGAAAGGGTTTTGCAGGTCATATGAAAAGACATAACTTTAGTGGAGGTAGAGCTTCTCATGGTAAAAATAGTGTAATGAGAAAAGCAGGTTCTGTTGGTGCAGGAACATCTCCAGGGAAAGTTTGGAAAGGAACTCGTATGGCTGGACGAATGGGTGGCGATAAGATTAGCATTAAAAATTTAGAATTAATTAAAGTTGATGAAGATAGACAGCTATTATTTATTAGTGGTTCTATTCCAGGTCCCAATAAAAATATAATTTATATATCAAAGGCTAATCATGAAAGTTGATTTATATAATAAAAAGGGTAAAAAAACATCTAAAATAGATCTTAATGATAAGGTTTTTTCTATAAAACCCAATGAACACACTATTTATCTAGCTGTTAAATCAGAATTGGCAGCAAAGAGGCAGGGTACTTCTAGTTCAAAGACAAGAGCAGAAGTTAGAGGTGGTGGAAGAAAACCTTGGAAACAAAAAGGTACAGGCCGTGCTAGAGTTGGTTCAACTAGGAACCCTTCAAGAGTGCATGGTGGTACAGCTTTTGGTCCAGAACCAAGAGAATATAATGATAAGATAAATAGAAAAGTTAAATCTAATGCTCGGAAGAGCGCATTATCACAAAAAATTAAATCTAAATTATTTAAAGTGGTTGATGATTTATCATCAGATTCATTGAAAACTAAAGATTTTAATAAAGTTTTAAATAATTTAGAAATGAATAATATAAAATTAACAATGATAGTTTCTGATAATAATAGAAATTTATATTTAAGTTGTAGAAATCTTAATTATATAAATTTAGTTTCTGCAAAAAGTGTTTCAACTTATGATATAGTCAATTCTAATATGTTATTGTTTGATAAAGCTAGCGTAGAATTCTTAAATGAAAGTTTATAATAATGAATAATTTGAATATTATATTAAATCCAATATTAACAGAAAAAAGTTCTACAATGATGGAATCATTAAATAAATATGCTTTTAGAGTTAATGTAAATGCTAATAAAATTCAAATTAAATCAGAATTAGAGAAAAGATTTAAAGTTACAATCACTAAAGTGAGAACAATGAATTTCAAAGGGAAGGTCAAAAATACTACAATGAGAAGTGGTGGACATGTCCTTCGAAGTTCTGGAAGAAGAGAAAGTTGGAAAAAAGCTATTGTTACATTGAAAGAAGGCGATAAAATTAATTTGGTAGATGGAGATTTTAGTTAAAATGTCTAGAATTAAAAAATTAAAACCAGATACTCCAAGTAGAAGATATATGTCAGTATCTACTTTTGAGGATATTACTAAAACAAAACCTGAGAGAAAATTAACAGTTGCACTTCGTAAAACTGGTGGTAGGAATAACTTAGGAAGAATTACTTCAAGAAGAAGAGGTGGTGGACATAGACGTAGATATAGAATTATAGATTTTAAAAGAAATAAATATGATCTTAAAGGAAAAGTAATAGCTATTGAATATGATCCAAATAGGTCTGCTAGAATTGCTCTAGTTGAATATGAAGATGGAGATAGAAGATATATTCTGTCACCTGATGGACTAAAAGTAGGAAGCTCTATTATCTCTTCAAGAGATAATAAAATTCCTTTTAAAACAGGTAATAATACATGTTTAAAAAGTATTCCAGAAGGTTTATTGATTCATAATATAGAATTAAAACCATTGAAAGGAGCACAGCTTGCTAGAAGTGCTGGAACCTATGCAAAAATAATGGCAAAAGAGGATAATATGGTTACTATTAAATTGCCTTCAGGTGAAATGAGAATGATACATGAAAATTGTCAGGCTACAATAGGAGTAGTTGGTAATAAAAATCATGAAAATATAAAAATTGGTAAGGCAGGTAGATCCAGATGGTTAGGAAGAAGGCCTAAGGTTAGGGGTGTTGTTATGAATCCTGTTGATCATCCACATGGAGGTGGTGAAGGTAGAACTTCAGGTGGTAGGCATCCTGTTTCTCCTTGGGGAACACCTGCAAAAGGATATAAAACACGAAAGAAAAATAAACAATCAAGTAAATTTATTGTTAAGAGGAGAAAATAATATATGTCGAGGTCATTGAAAAAAGGTCCATATATTGATTTTAAATTAGAAAAAAAAGTAGATAAGCTAAATAACTCTAATAAAAAGGAGGTTGTTAAAACTTGGGCGAGACGTTCAACTATTCCTCCATCATTTGTTGGACATACTTTTGCAGTACATAATGGTAATAAATTCATACCTGTTTATGTTAGCGAAAATATGGTTGGTCATAAATTAGGAGAGTTTGCTCCTACAAGAATATTTAGATTGCATTCTGGAGATAGAAAGAAATAGGCGATTTTATGGAAACAATAGTTAAATTAAAATATATCAAGCAGTCAGCAAAAAAAATTAGATTTGTTTTAGATGATGTTCGTGGATCAAAGGTTAATGTAGCTTTGAATAAACTTGATAAATTAAATAAGAAGGCTGCATTTTCAATTGCTAAAGCAATAAGATCTGGTTTGGCCAATTTATCAAATAGTAATATTGATGATCATTTTAATCAAGATGATTATTATATAGATGAAGCCTATGTTGATCAAGGCCCTGTTATGAAGAGGTTTAGACCTGCAGCTATGGGAAGAGCTACACCTATTTTGAAGAGATCGAGCCATCTAACATTAAAATTAAAAAAAATGGTTCAAGCTAATTAAAGGAGTATGAGATTTGGGACAAAAAAGTAATCCAATAGGTTTAAGATTAGGTATTAATAAGTCTTGGGATTCTGTTTGGTTTGATGAAAAAAACTTTTCTGATAGAATTAAAGAGGATTTAGTGATAAGAAATTATGTTTTTTCAAGATATCCCTCAGCAAGTATTTCTAAAGTTCTGATTAGTAGAACATCTGAAAAAGCAGCTGTAACTATAAATACTGCGCGTCCTGGTTTAATTATTGGTAAGGGTGGTACAGAGGTTGATGCATTAAAAAAAGCATTAAATAAACTTATTGGTTATGATGTGCAGGTTAATGTCTCTGAAATAAAGAGACCTGCATTAGTTGCAAGGTTAGTAGGACAAAATATTGCTCAACAATTAGAAAAGAAAGTTAATTACAGGAGAGCGGTTAAAAAGTCTATTCAAAGTACTATGCAATT
>CAYOTG010000155.1:0-3308 GCA_964406825.1 uncultured bacterium | reverse complement strand
TACTTGTTATACCAATAGGTGGGGCAGATATGCCTGTAGTTATTTCACTTTTAAATTCATATTCTGGAATAGCTGCTGCTATGACAGGATTTGTTCTTGTAGCCGTAGGAGAAGGTATGAATCCTGCTGGGAATGCTTTAATTATTTGTGGTAGTTTAGTTGGAGCATCAGGAATGATACTCACACAAATTATGTGTAAAGGTATGAATAGATCTCTTGTTAATGTGATTTTTGGAGCTGTTGGGGGTGAAATTGAAACCTCTTCAGGAGATGTTAAGCAAGTAAATATAAAAAGTTATTCTACTGAAGAAGCTGCTATGATTTTTGATGCAGCTGAGAAAATTATTATTGTTCCTGGATATGGTTTGGCTGTAGCTCAGGCGCAACATGCTGTTAGGGAAGTAGCTGAGTTTCTTGAGGGCAAAGGTAAAACTGTTTTATATGCTATACATCCAGTAGCAGGACGTATGCCAGGGCATATGAATGTATTATTAGCTGAAGCAAACATTCCATATGAGCAACTTAAAGATTTAGATGAAATTAATCCTGAATTTGAGGATTGTGATGTTGCTGTTGTTCTGGGGGCTAATGATGTTGTTAATCCCGCTGCAAGATCAGATCAATCAAGCCCAATCTATGGTATGCCTATTCTTAATGTAGATAAAGCTAGAACTGTAATTATAAATAAACGTACTATGAATACTGGATTTGCAGGGGTACAAAATGAATTATTTGGTTATGATAATTCTATTATGGTTTTTGGTGATGCAAAAGATATGTTAATTAAATTATTAGCAGATTTAAAGGAACTTTAATTAGTTACTCAAGATAATACCAACTAAAATAATAATATCCTGAACATTCATTACACCGTCTTCATTTAAATCAGCTAACAATTGATCTAAACCTGAGGATTCTGAATTTCCCATAATAATTGAGACAATAGCCACAACATCTATTACATCTAGGACTCCATCTTGATTTAAATCTCCAAGCAAGAAACTGTTCTGTGTATTTAAAACAATTGGGATTAAATCAAAATCATTAATTGCATTTGTATTATTAATTACAAAAGCATTATAGGTCCCTTCTCCTAACCCAACAGTATTAACATTAATATTGTAAATTGCTGAAGAACCTTCAGTTAATTGGCTTGCACCTGATAGAAAATCAAGAGACAGCCAATTAGATGAATTAAATGATAAAGATAAATTGTTTTCAATAAAAGGATCATTATCAATAACCTCTAAAACATACAGCCCATCAGGAGATTTTATACCAACAGTTGCAGATTCTACATTTCCTATCATTGACTCATAATTCAAATTAATTTCACCTGTACTATGAATTACAATTTGAAAATTATATATTCTATTGGTATCAGTCCAATGAATAACATCATCAAACCAAATAACTAATTGTTGCCCATTAGAATGATATTTGACAGTTCCGGAGCCAACGTCATTTCCACTGTATTGTGGATTAAGGTCATCCCAAAAACCAAAAATAGCTCCATTGGGAGATTCTTCATCAAATAAAGATTCATTATTCCAACCCGTGTTATCTTCTACAAACCCAATCCATCCATTTGGATTAACCAAGCATGTGGAATAGGAATTTTCGTAATATGGAAAATCAAAACCAATATCAATTTCTATAGCAGTATCATTACAAGGAGCTAAACCTTCACCTTCTCCACAGTCTCCATCTTCAAAATAAATGACTGTATTTTCACTCTCAATATCAATCCAATTATAAGTTAATACATCACTATTATCAATAGAGCTCGCCCAAGCATATCCAAAACCATCTATTTGATTTGAACCAACTGGATAAGGTGTAGAATTTAATTCATAAACTAGGCTTGAACCAATTTCTCCTGTATTTGTAATAATCAAGTTTTGTGAATCTTCTTCATTTAATGGAACATTAAAGAAAAACTCATCTATATTATATGATGCTTCTGGCTGTGCATAAGGAATAGAACCTCTAGTAGTAATAAATAATGCGGACCCATCAGTTAAAGTTCTAGCTCCATTCGTATATGAATTATTAAAAGTATATTGTAATCCATCATCTCCTAAATGATTTTCAATACCAACAGTACAATACTGACCATGAACTACTGGACCCTCATAATTTCCAACAGGATAATCACCTGTACTAGTATTATTAAAATCTTTATATTGTAATTTCATTTCATCATCACCTGTTGGAGTTTCATTCCCCGTATTATATAATATAATTTGAAAAACTTCATTATGATTTGCATAATAAGTATCAACATCCCACTGAATAATAAATCTTTCATTTTGAGAATCATTATAAGCAAATATATCTCCATCCTCTAAGTCATCCCAAAAAACTGCAACAATCGGAGATGGCCCTCCAGGACCTGGAAGAGTATAATTTCTAAATGATGTCATATCTGTTTGACCAAAGGATATCCAACCATTAGAGCATACGCTAACTTGATCATAATCTAACCCATAAAAAGTAAATGTAAATGGCAATGATATTGTAGTTACATCATCTTGATTGTTTCCTCCATCATTAAGATTGAGTTCTTGCCCATCTCCACCAGAATCTGGATCAATTTCTATCCAATCATATTCAGGAGCAAGTTGATAGCCAGTATCTCCTATATCATAAATATAATAGCCATTTAAATCGGGACCTACAGGATCATTTACCGTAACATTACCTACTTGAACTGAAATCAACGATTCTGTTGCATATCCATTTTCTGATGACAGAGATAGTGATAAAGGAATAATTGATCCATTAATCAAGGCATTATCCGATGCTATTATAATGCTATTATCAGAATATTCGCTTTGCCCGGAACCTATATAATCAAAGGAAAAAACATTAGAATCAAATGTAAGCAAATTATTATTGATATTAATTTCTGCTATCAAATTTGTCAATGGCATAGAACCAGAGTTATTAACTAATAATGATATTTCTGATGTACCTCCAACGTTAAGTTGAGGATCTAAATCATATAATAATTGAATACTAGCTGAACTAAAATTAATTGGAACGATATAATTCCATAATAAATCATCTGATGTTGAATAAACTGTTAATTTTACTAGTGGATTATCAGTATCAGAAATATTATTTGATGCGGAAATAGATATATTATTGATTTCTAATGTGGATGATGGATTAGAAAAATTTCCCAAATCAACATCTTCATTATTTGACAAAGTAATATAATCAGAGTCTGAAGTAATATTTGCGATAATAGAACCATTAATTTGTTCTCCAGAAATATTATTTATTTGCATACTTAATAAAGC
>CAYOTG010000154.1:0-3350 GCA_964406825.1 uncultured bacterium | reverse complement strand
TGAAGCATGTACTCTTTCACTTAAAAATCCTTTAAATCCAAGTTCAATGGTTTGAATTTTTTCTGTTTTAATAGGATCTACATCTGGAACATTAAGAGATTCAATAGCAGTATAAACTCTTCCTGTATCTGATAATTCGGGTACATAAACTGTATATAAGGCTGTATCAAGGGGGATATAATCAGCTACATTTATAAATCCTGAATTCTGAAATGTTAAAAAATATGGAGCCCCTTCAATCCGCTCTGCATATGGAGCATTATAATTAACATAATCACCAGCATCATTCATACCACTCCAATATTCAGCATTAGCACTTTCACCAATATAATAAGATTCATCACCAATCATCATTTGAGGAGGTTGTATCTGATCACTTTCTGAAACTCTTTCATATGGAGTACCATCTTTATTTCCTCTCAAATAATAAAGCATAGGACCAATTCTTCTTATAAATAAATCTGTATACAGTGTAATGGCTCCAGGAGTGTTGTAAGCTTTACCGTAAGTTAATCTAAAAGTATGTGCATCTGTTGGTTTGTAGAATAGTCCGAATTTAGGAGCAACTTGAATTCCTTCTTCTAATTTATCATGTTTATCAAGTCTAAGAGCTGTAACTAATTCCCATTTTCTATCCAGTTTTCCATTAAATTTTGTTTTGCTTTGAATATAAAGGCCTTGTTCTAATGAATTAACATCTATAAACTCATCAGCTTCATCAATACCTTCATTGCATGTCCATACTCTACCATCTCTCGTACCAGAAAATTTATCTGCAGGTACAAATCCATAATATTCTTGATAATAACCATCTTGAGTACACCAATCTTCATCTATCATTTCATCTATTGCCCAGTCTGTATTAGCAACAGGAGACAAACCATCTCCAGGACGAGAATTTATATCGTATGGATCAGTTCCTGCATAAATTTCTTGGAATGTAGGATACCCATCTCTATCGGGATCTCTGCTATCATGATCGTTATCCTCACCATCAGCATAAACATAACCATCGCTGTTAACCCCTGGTTCTCCAATATCAGGCATTCCATTACCTTCACCTTGATCTGGACCATTCCAATTAGGGTTTTCTATAAATTCTCCCTGATTAACATTAATTGGATCTTCCTCCCAAATCATTTGACACTCTCCATCAATACCGCAATCACCAAAATCATTACTATCAAAATCATTATCAAGATTATCTGCACTTTCATACCATTGATCCCCATCATTATCATACCCATTGGGGCCATCGTTAAGTACACTTCCATTTGTATTTGCAATTGTTTTGAATACATCTATTCCCCATACAATTTTTGTATTGATATTAGAAAGATCAAAATTATGTTGAAACTGAAAGGCAAGATTCTTTGATCGGTCATATATTACATTTCCAAGGTCATAGCCTCGTGTTTCTCCAGAATTACCTTGGTTTAGATATAGTTGAGCAAACATATTTTTATAACGTCCTCTTAACTGATAAAAAGTATATTGATATCCATCAGCAAGATATCGTCCTGTTCCTGTTATTTGTTGTAGCTTGCTCCATGAATAACCGGATTGAAAGCTAATATTCAAATCTTTTGTTGGATCATAATCCAAGCGAATCTCAGCTTTTGCATTTTTTACCTCAAAATCTGGATAGTCTGATAATCCATCACCATTTAAATCATCTGTCATAGAGAAATTATCTTTATAGTCCGCACGGGTATACATTCCATCACCACAATGACCAATTCCATCATTATTATTATCATTATGAAATACTCCTCCAATTGCCTGGCACTCTTCCTTTGTAATTGTACCATAGGAACCTAAGTTATCATCAGTAAATGATTCATGATAATTACGTATTCCATCTCCTTCTCCAATATCATCAGTATTAGGGATTCCATCAAGGCCCCAATCATCTAATGCTTCTGCTTCACATCCAAAACAATTATCGCCTGCATCAAATATACCATCCAATTCTCCACTATCCCATTGCCATACACCATCACCTTCACCATAATCAGCTGCTTCATAACCTTCATCACCAAAGCATAGACCATCTTGGCCACAATCAAGAAGTACATCACCATAATCATTACTATTATATTCATTATTTCCATCGGGATAAGTATCATCCCAGCTACTAAACTCATTAATATCAGGAATTCCATCATTATTATTATCTGCCCATGATGAACTATCCCAGATATCACCATCATCATAGGTTCCATCATTATCCCAATCAAAGCTATCCCAGACACCATTTCCTTCACCATAGTCTGCAGAAATCCATCCATCATCATTTGGACAAAGTCCATCAAGCCCACAATCATGGAACAAGGCGGCAAATACATCATTATCATCACCGCATTGGTTATTACCTAAGCCAGCGCCCCCATCAAAACATCCTTCTGTATACAAATCAATGACATCTGTATCTGTTGTTATAGTATTTCCACCTTCCCAAGCCTCAAAACTTTGATTGCCTGCACCATCAATAAATCCATAGTGTACATCATTTATAGCATCATAAAATGCATAATCACCAGGTCTTCCATCTTCACCTAGATCATAGTTAAAAACATCAAATAATAAAGATACTGATTCTTCATCATAATAATGTCTTCCTCTTAAGTGTTGATTGTCTATATCAGTATTACCCGGAATATACCAAGGATTAGTATCTCCTGTAGTCCATAATCCATCGCCATTGGAATCAATAAATATTTCTCCTTCATCCCATATGCCATTGTATTCTCCTTCATCCATTGCAGGATTCCACATTCCATCTCCTTCACCAACATCAGCATTTGACCATTCTGGATTTTCTATCTGCTCATTACTATCATCTAAAATTGGATTGCCATTTTGATCTAACATAAATTCACAGTTTCCATCTATTCCACAATCAAGTAATTCCCAATCACCATCATATACACCATTTCCTTCACCTTCATCCTGATATCCTGCCATAATATCTGGATAACATATTCCATCTAATCCACAATCAGTAAATGGTTCTGATATATTACTCCCTTGTGCCCAAATGCCATCTTCACCATAATCATCTAATGGTTCAGAAGCATTGTACTCATTGGTTCTACCATTAAATACAATGATATCATTCTCTATGAAAGATGACCAATTAGGGAATGCTTGTGCTCCAGTAAATTGTTCATTATTATCATCTATCAATCCATTCCCATCATTATCTATACCATCAAACCATCTATCTTCATTTACATCAATACCTTCATCCACATTATCATCACCATGCGCACTTTCTCCTTCATCCCACTCTTTATTATGGTTTGCATCATGCCATCCACAACAGTAGCACCCATCAAAATTTGTAT
>CAYOTG010000153.1:0-3356 GCA_964406825.1 uncultured bacterium | reverse complement strand
CTGATTATCTTCTAGGCAAATGTCACAACCATTTACACCAGTTTTAGAACCATAAACTACTTTAGCATTCATTCTTTTTCTTATTGTGTCAGCTCCTGTTATATGATCAGCATGCACATGGGTCTCAAATATATATTCTAATTTTAATCCCAACTTATTAACCAATTCTAAGTCTCTACCTATTTGTTCTAAAACAGGATCAATAAGAAGACATTGTTTTGTTTCTTCACACCATAGAAGATAGGTATAAGTCCAAGTATCATAATCAAATAGTTGTCTAACTTTTATTGAATTCATATAATATAAATTAGTTATTATTAATTATAAATTTTATTAAAATAATATGATTGAAATAAAAAAATTTACTGAAACCAATGAAGAATTTCAAGAATTAGCAAGAATTGATAATCTTGTAAATCATGATTCTATAGATCATCCAGATGATGATAAAAATAGTTGGAAAATAAGAGATAAGAGCATAATTCGTGATAGGTTACTTCTTTATAATAATAACACCTTGATTGGTGCTATTTACTATAGCCAAGGTAGAGACGAAAATAATAAAACCTGTTTTTATACATTGAATTTAGATCCAGCATATAACCAGAAAGGCTATAGACATTTGCTATATAGTAAAATGTTAAAAGAAGTTAAAAAATTTAATTGCAATAAATTGCTAACAGGTATTTATGAACATCCCAATTACAGTGAACATAAAAAATTATTAATCAAATATGGATTTAAACTTGTTCAAACCAATAGAGAGTATTCCTGTGATATTACTACAATTGATTTAAAAAAATATCGTCCCTTAATTAAGAAGTTAGAATTAGATGGAATAAGATTCTATGATTCTAAAGAAGAAATGAAAAACAATCCTGATAAATTTCCTAATCATTATAAAAAACTCGAAGAATTAATTTGGACATACAGTCAAGATTTTCCCATACCCAAAGGGGTAAAACATACTAGGATGCCCTTTAAGCAAGCTATGAAATTACAAGTTGATTTTGAAGAGAACTCCTATGGTACTGAAATAGTTGCTACGAAGAATAATAGATATATAGGCTCAACAGATGTTGAAGTATATCATAAATCAGAACCAAATAAAGGATGGACAGGAGGACTTGGAGTGCTTAAAAAATTTAGGCGGAGGGGTATTGCAACAGCAATTAAAATAAAAGCAATAGAAAAACTTCTAGCAAAAGGTATTACAGAAATAAGGACTGATAATGAAGAGAACAATCCAATGTATAAGATTAATGTAGCTCTTGGATTCAAACCTGTCCCCTTTAGTTTAGAGTATATGAAAGAAATTTAATCTTCTAAAATATCTCCTATGAGTAAAATAATATCTTGAATATTTAAGAAATAATCTTGATTCAAGTCTGAATGAAAGTTATAATTACCATCAAGGATATTATTTACAATAAGTATCACATCTAGAATATCTACAGATTGATCAAAATTAATATCACCTATTATCCAATCTACTTCTGATAGTATTTCTTCAATGGTATTAATGGCTTGATATGTACTATTACCATAGTATCTATAGACCATATTATAATCTAAAATTACTATTACACCAAAATAATCCTCTATTGAAAACCAACTATGGAGTTTATATTGTTCGTTAGGCTCAATTATTATTGGTAATCCTTCTTCTCCTAGTCCTCCCCACTGGGTACAACTATATGGTTGACCAGGATCATCAAGACTTTCAAAAACTTTAATTCTATCATCATTACCTAATGAATCTATAAGGGCCTCTAAACTAAAGGTACATTCTGTTGGTCACCAAGAAGTAGATAATCCAAAAACTGAAATCTTACCATTAAAATGAGATAATTTAAGATTTTGGAATGGATAATCACCATAACAGACGTTATGAAATTCATTTTGATGGCTATAGGTAACTGTATCACCTATTGCATAATATGAAGCAAAAGAAAATGATAAAATGATGATATTTACTAAATATCTCATACTCAGATTTACAAACTAATTCCCAAGAATAAACCCTACAAGTTGAACAATATCAATAACATCCATAAAGCCATCTTGATTTAAATCACCATTTTCTAAATATTCCCCTGAATCAAGAATAATACTAACGAGTAATACAACATCCTGTATATTGATACTTAAATCTCCATTCATATCACCTAATAAACCAGCATCTGAAATAACATTGAGCAGTATTGGTACTTCAATATCACTCGAGCCATTAGATGATAGAGTGATTGATGCATTATAAACGCCCTCTATTAAATCTGAAGTATTAACTTCAATATTGATTTGAGCTGATTCATTATCATATAAATCACCATAGAGACCACCTCCATCTTCTGCAGTTAACAATAACCAATCAGAAGGAATAAAGGGTTTTTTAAATTTAATTGACATATTATCATTGAAATAATCTCCATTATAGACATCTACTTGTGAAGCAATCGTTCCAGAAGCATTTTGGATACCTACTGTTGCACTATAATTACCTTCAATGGTTCTCAGATTAATATCAATTTCACCATTAGGATAGATAATAATTTGAAAATCATAAGAAGTACTTTCAAAACCCTCAGAAGCCCAATGCGCAACACTATCGAACCAAACGACTAGTCGTTCTTCGTTGCTATAATAATAAACATTCCCTGCACATGTTGAGTTGCAATTATCATTAACAGGATTTAAATCATCCCAAAAACCAAAAATTGCAGGTCTTGGATATTCATTAGATGGAATATTACCATTATACCATTCTGTATTATCATCTCCAAAACCAATCCATCCATTTGCATTAATTCTAAAACTAGAATAAACCTCTCCATAAAAAGGAAAATCAAATTCTATATCAATCAAATCTGTACTTGCATCATTTGATGAAAAACTAACCTGAGAACCATTAAAAGATAT
Source organism: uncultured bacterium (assembly GCA_964406825.1). Lineage (GTDB taxonomy): Bacteria > Fidelibacterota > Marinisomatia > SCGC-AAA003-L08 > D37C17. Next base: position 437 of record CAYOTG010000153.1, on the reverse strand, counting down.
ATCTTCCCATTCATAATTAATATCATTGCCTATATCTGAATCACTCCAGAAATAGCCATAAGAATCAGGACCACCACCAGGAGTATCAAATGGAGATTCTACATCAGGATAACTTTTACTCACACTATAACTTAGCAATGACCCTTCTTCTCCATTATTGGTAATTGTAAGTGTAGAGTAATCAGAACTTTCCTCTGGAACTTCAAATTCAGTATATGATATATCATAATCTAACTGAGGTGCAGGCAAAGTAATAGGAGCCTGAGTTGTAATATATAAAGCTGTTTGATCACTTAATTCCATGGCAGGTACAGGATATTCATCATAGTAAGAATATTGCAATCCATCATTTGATAACTGATTTTCAATTCCTATGGTTGCATAACTCCCATGTATAGGTGGATATGCTGTGAAACTTCCAGATGAAGTATTATTAA
>CAYOTG010000152.1:0-3382 GCA_964406825.1 uncultured bacterium | reverse complement strand
CTTATTCATTCTTTCATAGCAGGTACCTAGCATATACAATATTTTATAATTTCCATTTTTAAGTTTTGAACCTAACCCTGCCCTAAAACTTTGCGCAGCGAACTCATAGTCTTGAATTTTCATATATAATTGACCTAAATAAAAGTGAGCTGTACTATAATTAGAATCATATTCTGTAGCCTTTGAAAAATAAACCAATGCTTTTTCTAATTCATCATTATTCATGCTTGATTTACCAAGGGTAGTTAAATATTTAGAAATATTTAATATTTCCTCATCATATTTACTATTTATAGTTTGAGCTCTTTCATAATTATTTATAGATAAATCTAATAATTCAAAATTCATGGAATCTGCTAATGATGAATTCATAAATTTCTTCTTATAGGCTAGACCTAAACCACTATAAAATAAAGAAATATTTTTAAGATCATCATCCACAAGAATATTTTTATATTCTTCAATAGCTTCATCTATATCAATTTTTTCAAGAGTATATTTTGAAGATTTATAGTGTTGTAAAACCTTAGTCAATAAATTAGATAAATCCTTATAAACTACATTTTTAGGTTCACTGGTTAATAATCTATCTAAATAAGTTTTAGCTTCATTGAAATCTTCTAATTTGAATAATATATTATATGCTAAAAGAGTACATTCATTATTATCGAAAAGAGGACCAGTTGATAATTTCATTTCTTTAGAAGCCTCAAAATATGATTCAGCATCATATAGCGATTGAGCTGTAGTACATTCTTGAGTATAAATAAAAGGAATTAAAAAAACAAATAAGAATCCTTTAAATAATTTCATTGCAATCCTTTCTAAATTAATTGTGCTGAAGGCGGGATTTGAACCCGCACGGGATAAATCCCACTGCCCCCTCAAGACAGCGTGTATACCAGTTCCACCACTTCAGCAATATATAAAATTCTTAATTACCTGTAGTGTCTTGTTCACTAGATGGAGCGACGGCATCTAAATCACCTTGTATTACCGATTCATTTGATACAGAGGACCCTGAATCATCTGAAGTTGATAAAACATTTAGAATAATAGATAAAACCATAAATAGTGTTGCAAGTACTGTTGTTATCTTAACTAATAACTTATCTGCACCTTCACCACCAAAGGCCGTATCTAAAGCCGCATTACCTGCTAAGCCTGAGCCCATTCCACCTGTTTTACTTGATTGCATCAAAATAATACCAACAAGTAACAGACAAATTAAAACGAAAATAAAAATTACTACATAATATAAAGCGCTCAATTTAAACTCCTCTAAATTTGTTTATAAATATCATAAAATGACTCCACTTCAAGTGAAGCACCACCAATCAAGAAACCATTAACATCAGTTAAACTGAAAATTTCAGCGACGTTATGTTCATTAACACTACCACCATATAACAAGTATATATTACAATTATTTGTACTAATGTTATTAATGATTTTTTTAATTAATTTCATATTTTTTTCAATAACATCGAGTTCTGCAGCAACCCCTGTCCCAATTGCCCATATCGGCTCATAGGCAATTAATATATTTTTTTCTATTTTAAAATCTATTTTTGAGAGTGCTGATATAATTTGATTCTCTAGTATAACAGCTGTTTGATTATTGTTTTTTTCCTCTAGAGATTCGCCAATGCATAAAATAGGATTCAATGAAGAAGTATAAACTAATCCCATTTTATTTGCTATATCGTCATCAGTCTCATTGAATAGTTCTCTTCGTTCAGAATGGCCAACAATTACCCAATCACAATTAATATTTTCGAGCATATCAATAGATATTTCTCCTGTTTGAGATCCTTTTTCTGATGGAGATATATTTTGCGCACCAAAAGAAATTTTATCATTTGCCTTATAACCAAAAATCAACGATATAAAAGATGGACAAATAATTATTTCACTACCTGAAACAGATAAATCTTTATCCTTAAACTGATTCAAGAAATCAGCCGACTCATCAAGATTTTTATTCATCTTCCAATTTCCTATACAAAAAGATTTTTTATTCATATTTTTTCCAAGATTCAAATAATTTTAATTTCAAACCACTTAATAACTGCAATGAAGCCCCTCCACCCGTAGAAACATGTGTGAAGGAAGATTCTATTCCTAGGCTAATCACAGCACTTGCTGTGTCTCCTCCTCCAATAACAGAAATCAAAGAGTCGTTTTTTGTTAGACTTGATATATTTTTAGCTAATTTATCCGTGCCTATTTTAAAAGAATCCATTTCAAAAACTCCCATGGGTCCATTCCATATCACAGTGGTATTATCCTTTATAATATTTATAAAATCAGCAATAGTTTCAGTTCCTATATCAAGACCCATCTCATTTTCCTTAATTTCTGATACTAGTCTACATTTACTACGAGTATCATTAGAAAAAGTTTCTGCACAAATAATATCTAAAGGAAGAAGAATTTTAGTATTAGAATTTTTAGATTCATTTAGAACAAAAGTAGCTTCTTCGATCATATCTTTTTCAACCAGGCTATTTCCAACATTATATCCCTTAGCTTTTAAGAAAGTAAAAGACATAGCTCCTCCTACTAAGATGTAATCAGCTTTATTAATAAAATATCTAATCATCGCAAGTTTAGTAGATACTTTTGCTCCTCCTAACAACAATACCAATCCACTCTTGTCATCTAAATTAATTTTTGATAAATATTTCAATTCCCTGTCCATTAAAAAACCAATTCCTTTATAATTAAAATATTTTAAAATTGCTGAATTAGATGCATGCATCCTATGCGATGTACCAAAAGCATCATTTATATAAATATCACCGTGTTTTGATAAACTATTAGCAAAACCATCTGAATCCAACAATTCTTCATCATGATATCTTAAATTTTCCAATAAATGGATATCTCCACTATTTAATGAGTTTGATTTTTCAATAGATTTATCCGATATACAATCATCTGAAAACAACACTTTATTATTAGGAAACTTGATAGATAGATAATCAAAAACTGGAAATAATGATAATTTTGAATCTACCCCTTTAGGCCTACCTAAATGTGACATTAATATAATTTTTGAATTATTTTTTATACAAAAATTGATAGTTTTAAATACTCCACGTAATCTAAAATCACTCAAAATTTGACTATTACTAATCGGAACATTAAAATCTACTCTAATTAATATTTTTTTATTTGTGATATCCAGTGAATCTATTCTATTAATCATTTTCTAAGGAGTTAGTATAATTTTTCCGAAATGCTTTCTATTTTCCATTCTTAGATGGGCTTCTTTCACATCTTTGAATTTATATACTTTATCAATATATGGTAAATATTTTCTATCATTTATTTTATTTATAACTTTTTTAAAAACAGATATAGAGCTCATTGTCGA
>CAYOTG010000151.1:0-3407 GCA_964406825.1 uncultured bacterium | reverse complement strand
GCTAAAAATTTTAATACTTCATACCCAAGGCCTGCGACAAATGGTAATAATATTAAATGAAATAATATTCTAATAAATGTTGTAAATGTAATCAATTGGAATTGCGCTATAAGACTATCTGCAATAGCATATGTAAAAATTGTAACTAACATTAATATAAAAACAAAACTTGTTCCACATCGTGGGTGTTTTGTAGAATATTGAGATGCATTTTTGACAGAGAGCTTTTGACCTGATTCAAAATTATATACCACTTTATGTTCTGCCCCATGATATTGGAATAAACACTTAATATCTTTAAGTTTAGAAATAAGATATAAATAAATTAAAAAAACTAATATACGAATTAATCCTGCAACGCAATTAAAAAGAAATTGGTTATTTGAATACATAGTGTACTTAGCCAGGCCAATTCCTGTAATTAAATATGGAATCCCCATAAAGAGACCAATAGCAAACGATAAAGATAATAGGGTCATAAAAAAATTAACTATTTTATTTGGTGGTGAGGACTCTTCTTCAGCAACTTCGGCAGACCATTCTAGTGTTTGAAAACCAATTTTCATTGAATCTACAAGATGTAAAAAACCTCTTAGTATAGGAATTTGACTAATGTTATATTTTTCTACTAATGATTGATAAATGTGCCTGTCGATTATAATGGCATTATTATTATCTCTAACTGCTGTTGCATAAAAACCTGGAACTCGCATCATTACGCCATTAATAACAGCTTGGCCTCCAACCATTATTGAGGTTTTACTAATAAATAAAATAATTTGATTTAATATTATTTTTCTCATAAAAAACCCATAGAACCATAATGATTAAAGGATTTAAAATTAAAAGTATTTATGAAGTTAACTATCTTGTGCGTTTTTATCTTCTGATGATGGTTCTTCAGATACAGCATCATTGGATGGTGCGTCTTTAGCTGAATCAACTTCTTCAGACACAGCATCATTAGGGGAAGAGTCTTCCACAGCAGATTCTTTTAAATTATATTTTTGATTAAATTTCTCAATTCTTCCTGCTGTATCAATTAAATTTTGTTGGCCAGTAAAATAAGGGTGTGATTTATTAGAAATATCCATTTTATATAAGGGATATTCTTTGCCATCTTCCCATTTAATAGTTTCTTTGGTATGAATAGTAGAACGAGTCAAAAAAGAATAATCACATGATACATCTTTAAATACTACAAATCTATATTCTTTTGGGTGTAAATCTTTTTTCATTAATCGTCCTTTATTGTATATCTGATAAACGAAGCCCTTGTTTCTTAAGATAAGGGACTAAGCCTAATTTATCAATTGTTTTTATAGCTGTAACTGATAATTTTAATTGGATAGATCGTCCTAATTCAGGAACAAAAATTTTTTTTGTTTGCAAATTAGGCATCTGTCTCCTTTTTGTCCTTCTATTAGACTTAGATACATTGTTGCCTGCCAGTGGCCTTTTTCCTGTTATTTTACAAATTCGTGACATATAATTATTTCTTTATCTACGTTATACAATTTATCAACGGGGGATATATTACTAATATAAAATTAAAATTAAAAGTTTAATTTTATAATTTACATAGAGCTGATTTCATCCGTTTGCATGCTTCAATAATAATAGTATCAGAAGTTGCATAGGATAGACGGATATTATCAGGTGCTCCAAAACTATCTCCAGCAACAGTAACTACACCTGTTTGATCTAAAATATATAGAGATAAATCTGAAGATGTTTCTATTGCTTTTCCATGAACTGTTGTGTTATTTAAATAATATTTAAAATCAGGGAACACATAAAATGCTCCATTGGGTTTTTCGCATGTTATATTTGGTATTTTATTTAATTCTTTTAAAATTAAATCTCGTCTTTTATGAAAAACATCTTTCATTTCTAATACATGAGCTTGATTACCTGCCAGCGCTTCAATCGCAGCATATTGAGCAATTGAATTAGGACATGAGGTGCTTTGACCTTGTAATTTGGATACTGCCTTAACTAAATCAATATTCCCAGCCAAATAACCAATCCTCCATCCTGTCATTGCATAGGTTTTTGAGCAACTCTGAAAAGTTATAATATTTTTTAAGTCTGGATTAAACGTTGCTATGCTTTTAAAAGGAATATCATATGTCAGTTGTTCATAACACTCATCAGAAAAAATCCAAATATCTGGCCTAGTTTTAATTATATCTAATAATTCTAATATTGCCTCATCACTCCATACCCCCCCTGTTGGATTAGATGGGGAATTAATAATAATACCTTTAGTATTTTTATTAATTTTATTCTTTAAATCATTAAAATTGGGCTCGTTTTGCTTAGATGTATCCGTAGTAACAAAAACAGGTTTAGCACCAGTTACTGCGACAAAATCAGGGAAAGAAACCCAGTATGGTGTAAAAATTATGACTTCGTCATTTTTTTGGAATAATACTTGGCAAGCGTTATATAATGAATGTTTTGCTCCAGACGAAACTACAATCTCCGTAGTATCAAAATCTAGCTCATTGTCCCTTTTAAATTTTTTACATATTGCTTCTTTTAACTCAAATGTCCCTCCTCCTGGAGTATATTTTGTATATCCTTTTTGAATTGCATCAATACCAGCTTGTTGAATATTGAGAGGTGTAGAAAAATCGGGCTCACCTACACTCATATTATATACAGGTTTATTAGCTCTTTTTAATTCCGCGGCCTTACTTGTCATCGCAAGTGTAGCAGAAGGGTTAATTCTATCTATACGATCTGAAAACATATAGTGGCTAACTACTCATAGAGTCAAGAAACTCTCTATTATTTTTTGTACGTGAAAGTTTCCCTAATAAAAATTCCATTGCTTCTACTGTATTCATATCACTTAACATTTTTCGTAGTAACCAAATACGCGATAAATCTTTTGCTTTAATTAATTTGTCTTCTCTTCTGGTACCAGTTCTATTAATCTCTATTGATGGATAAATTCTTTTATCACTTAATGTTCGGTCTAAGACCAGCTCCATATTTCCGGTTCCTTTAAATTCTTCAAAAATAACTTCATCCATTCTACTGCCCGTATCTATTAATGCTGTTGCTACAATAGTTAGGCTTCCTCCATCCTCTACATTTCTAGCTGCACCAAAAAATCTTTTGGGTTTATGAAGTGCATTAGAATCAACTCCCCCTGATAATATTTTTCCACTATGAGGAATAACAGTATTATATGCTCTTGCCAGTCTTGTAATTGAATCCAATAATATTACTACATCATCCCCTGATTCAACACACCTTTTAGCTTTTTCTATAACCATTTCTGCTACCTGAACGTGTCGAGTAGCTGGTTCATCAAATGTGGAGGCTACAACCTCAGCTTGAACGCTACGCGCCATATCAGTAACCTCTTCTGGCCTTTCGTCTATTAATAAAAT
>CAYOTG010000150.1:0-3441 GCA_964406825.1 uncultured bacterium | reverse complement strand
TCTTCAAACATTTTTCTAGATTCATCAAATTTATTATTTTTTAATAAAACTCTTCCCTTTTGGATTTTATATAAAGCTAATCTTTTATTATCGATATTATTTCTAATCTTAAATAGAATTTTCAAATACTCTGTTGCATTTTCCCAATCTTCTTTCAGTTTATATAATTCTATAATTTGATTAATTGCCCACTCATCAAGTTTATCAATTTTCAGTATATCAATGGAATATTCTATAGATTTATCAATATTATCTAATTTCAAATAATCTAAAGCAAGGTTTTTATATAACTGGATTTTATCATAATTATTTAGATTTTTACGATGTAATAGACTCTGATGAATTTCTAATGCTTTCTTTGGATTACCCCCTTCTCTTACTACTTGTCCTAGATGTAGATAAGCTTTAACATTATTAGAATCTTGCTGAATTATCGTTTTAAAAATTTTGTATGCTGATTTCCTCTTCCCTATAACTAACATATCAAGCCCCTCAGCGTAGAGATCTTTTATTGAAGCATTATGATTAGGTTTTTTTAAATAGTGAATTAAAAGTGGAATACTACTTATAATAAGGAATATAAATAAATAAAAAAGAATTTCCATTTATATCTCATCATCAAGATTTTCATCATCAACTAATTCTATATCATCATCTAAATCCTGATTTCTTAATGAATCCAGCTCATCATTAGCTTTTCGTAAAGTAGATTTTAAAGATATAATTTCTGCCTTTTGAGATATAATTTGTATCAATGCAATAATAAATCCAATAAAAACACCTATAGAAAGTGTGAATATTATAGCTTGCCATACATCTAAACCTTCGCTAAAACCAGCGGCATTTGTTAAATAGGGAATTTTAACTTTAATAGGAGTGCCATCAGTTAAAACATTAAGAGAATCTAATTCTTTAATAAAGACAGCACTAATAATTAATATTATAATAAATAGAATATATTTAATTAATTTCATAAATTGTTTCCTCTTTAGTTATTTTTTTCCCAAATAAAGTTACTCCTTGTGCATCATCAATTACCACAGGAATAACATCTTTAATCTCTTCATTATTTTTTTTAACAATTGTCCAAGTATTCCCTTCTGTTCTACCAGACCAAAAATCACTAGATTTTTTGCTTTCTTTCTCAATAAGGACATTTTCTATTGAACCTATTTTTTTCTTATTTTGGAGCAATGTAATTTCTGATTGTATTTTAATTAATTGTTCTAATCTTTTTTGTTTTACATTTTCATCTATTTGATTACCATATTCAGCAGCTTTTGTTCCAGGTCTAGAAGAATATTTAAACATATAGGCAAAATTAAATTCATTTATTTTCATCATTTCAAGAGTTTCAGAAAAATCAGAATCTGTTTCTCCTGGAAAACCAACTATAATATCTGTTGTAATTGAACAATTAGGCAAAATATTACGTATTTTATTAACAAGATTTATAAATTCTTTTTTAGTATATGTACGATTCATTCTTTTAAGAACATTATCAGAACCTGATTGAAGAGGTAAATGGACATAATCACATATATTATCATACTTGGCCATTATATTTAATAATTTATCATCAAAATCTTGAGGGTGAGGAGAAGTATATCTTATTCTTTTTACACCCTTTACTTTGGCCACTTGTTCTAATAAATCAGAAAAATCACCATTAGGAGTAGTATATGAATTAACATTTTGTCCTAAAAGTGTAATTTCGACATAACCATTTTTAACAGCATCTTTTGCTTCATTAATAATTGATTGAACAGGACGGCTTCTTTCCCTCCCTCTAGTAAATGGAACAATACAAAACGTACAGAATTTATCACATCCTCTCATTATTGATATCCAAGCATTTACCCCTTCTTGTCTAGATGGAAACAAATCATCATAAACTTCATATTTTGATAATTTAGTATCAACTACATGTTCTAATAAATCTGATCTATTTTGAATAATCTCAGGTATTCTTCTGTATGAATCAGGCCCTAATATAATATCGACATAGGGTTTATTTAGGAGTAAATCATCTTTTAAATTCTGTGCCATACATCCTAAAACGCCTATAAGGAGATTTGGATTTCTCTTCTTTAAATATTCAATACTATCAAGACGATTATGTACAGTTTCTTGTGCTTTTTCTCTAATAGCACAAGTATTTAAAAAAATTAAATTTGCAGATTCTATATCATTCGTTTGTTTATAGCCTGTTTTTTTAAGTTGAGCCTGGACCAATTCTGAATCATACACATTCATTTGGCAACCATAAGTTTCTATATAATATCTATTATTATTCATTTGACACTTTGTTTTAACTTTAAAATATAAAAAGGATTAAACATATTTATCTAATAATTAAGGAATAATTATGTTTTGACTTCGAAGTAAAATTTATTTGGATTGACATGTTTTCTATTATATTGAACTTCATAATGCAAATGGGGAGCTGTAGATCTACCTGTATTGCCCACTGTTCCAATTTCTTGGCCCCTAATTACTTTATCACCCTTCTTAACAAAACGTTTTGATAAATGGCCATAAGCTGTAACATAACCATTACCATGATCAATTTCTATATAATTACCAAAAGAACCATATTTCTTTGAAATTTTAATTGTTCCATTTGCTGTTGCAATAATAGGAACACCTATCTTGCAAGAGAAATCATCTCCTTCATGGAATCTTCTCTTTTTAGTGAATGGGTCAATACGATATCCATACCTAGATGTTCTACTTTTTTTACCAGATAAAACAGGATATGTAGCTGGATAATGTAAAAAATAATTCAAATTTTCATTTGCCGTATATTCAATCTCTTCATAACTTAATTTTTCTAAATTAATGCTTCTTTCTAAAAAATCAAGATTTTTAGGTAATATATCTAAATCAAACTCTTTAGGTAATAAATAATTCAAATCATTTAACTGTATAACAGAATCTACATTACCCCCTACACCTAATTTTCTTATATCATCGTCAATAGGTGGAAGCTTAAGTAACTCTCTTAAGTTTTCATCTCTATCTTTAATAGAGTAAATTTCTTCCAATAATATATCAATTTGATTATTTTGTTGAATAATTTTTTGTTCCAAAATAGAATTATTTTGTTGATGCCTTCTGATTTCTGAAAATGAAATTAATTTTCTAATATCTGTAGAATAAAATGCTATAGATATAAATAGTAAAAAAATAATTGAAAAAAATATCGTTGTAAAAAATAATCTATAAACATTCAATTCCCGTATATTTGAATCATTATCTTTCAAAACTATAAACTTATATTTTTTAATTTTTTTAAGCATTATTTCTTCACACTGTTTTTTAATTTTCTAATATATCTCTTCTTTTTACTGATATCTTGATTCAATAAAAAGAACTCTTCTTTATAAGAAAAATCTACTACATTTTCTTTATCATAATTTTTAGATATAAATTGTCCCA
>CAYOTG010000149.1:0-3442 GCA_964406825.1 uncultured bacterium | reverse complement strand
TTTTCTTATAATTGGTTTATCTGATATATTTAATATTATTTCACATGTAACAGCTGTAGTAGCAGTAAATAGATGCCCTGCAAATGCATTACATTCTTCATCTGAAATTGTTGCATGTATGTGAATAAAAGGACTGTTTTCCTTTATTGTAATATTACCCATAATACTTGCTAATTCAAATTCACCGTTAAAGTTCTTCTTAACATATTGTTTAGTTGAACTCGGATATGAACCAAGGACTATATCACTAGCAGCACCTATACCGTTTATCCAACCAAATTTTATATCTAATTCTTCGATTATTTTATAAAGAGATTCAAAGAGTTCTTCTCCTCTTTCAAGAGCAACTAAAACTTTTTTATTTTCCAATCTATATTTCATCATTCCATTTTACATCTAGCTCTCTATTCGCTTTTGTTTCATCTAATCTTCTAATGGGAGTTTTATATGGAGCCTCTTGAAAATACTCTAATTGGCTATCTATATTATCATCTAAAAATTTCATTATTTCAGCAAAATCATCTAGTGTCTCTTTTGTTTCTGTTTCTGTTGGTTCAATCATAATAGATTCTACAATATTAGTTGGGAAATAAACCGTTGGAGCATGAAAACCATAATCTAATAAATTTTTTGCGATATCTAACGCCTTTAAATTTCTACGTTTTTGTTTCTCGGCTGAAATAACAAATTCATGCATTGTTCCATCTTTGAAGGGTATATCATACTGGTTCATTAATAAGTGTTTTAGATAATTAGCATTTAATACCGCTTTTTGAGAAACATCCTTTAAACCTTTTTTACCCAATGATAAAATATAAACGTAGGCTCTTAATAAAACACCATAATTACCATTAAAAGAATGGACTTTCCCTATTGAATGTTTTAGATTTTTAAAATAATATTTTGTTTTGTCATACTCTATAATAGGATTTGGAAGATATTCTTTTAATTTATCATTAACTGCAACTGGACCTGCACCTGGGCCTCCTCCACCATGTGGTGTAGAAAATGTTTTATGTAAATTAATATGAGTTATATCAAAACCCATTTTAAAAGGGTTAACCATACCAACAAGAGCATTTAAATTTGCTCCATCCATGTACATGAGACCATCCTTAGAATGAATGATTTTACATATTTTTTCTATATTATCTTCAAAAAGACCCAAAGTATTGGGCTGTGTTAACATCATACCAGCAGTTTCATCATCAACTAACTCTTGAAGATGTTCTATACTTACCCTGCCTCGCTCATCAGACATCACCTGTTTTACATTATACCCTGACATAATCACACTGGCATGATTTGTACCATGTGCTGTTTTAGGTATTATTATATATTTTTTATGTTGGTTGCCTTTAATTTCATGATATTTTTTCATAAGCAATAAACCAACTAATTCTCCTTGTGATCCAGCAGAAGGTTGAAGTGTTATTTGTTTCATACCTGTTATTTCACATAGATATCTTCCCAATTCATAATATACTTTTAAAATTCCCTGTATTGAATCAGGGTGTTGATTTGGATGAATACCTGCAAATGAATCTAACATAGCAATTGAATCATTGATTTTAGGATTATATTTCATTGTGCATGAACCCAATGGATAAAAGTTTTTATCAACATGATGATTTTTAATAGATAAATTAACAAAATGGCGGGCTATTTGTGGTTCAGATACTTCTGGTAAATTGGCTAAATCTCTACGCAGGTACTTTGGATCAATGCATTTTGTAAGATTAAACTCATCTATATGATTATTTGGCGTAGGGAAAGTTTGTCTTCCACTTTTTGATTGAGTAAATATTATTGGAGTTATATTATCCATATTTATACATCTAGTTTTTTTAAAAAATCTAGAATATTTTCATAAGCCTTCTTATACAATTTAATATCATTAAAACCTGCTGTTCCAAAATGACTGGGACCTCCACCTCCACTACCAATTGATTTTGCTATTTCTTTAACTATTGAACCTGCATTAACTAAATCTTTGGCTAAATCCTTTGATACTGATAAAACAATTAAAGGTTTTGATGATTTTATACCCAATAAAAAAATACTTTTACTGGTATATTTTGAAAGGAATCTATCAGTAAAATTCTTTGTATCGATAGTATCATTTATCTCACTTTTAAAAACTTTGACATTATTTGTAAGATTATAAACAATATTAGAATCATTAAAAAGATTATCAATTTTAGAAGATTCTATTTCTTTTGTAAGAGCTGTATTTTTTTTTGAAATTTCTAATAAATCATCTATTTTTGAAAGAATATCTTCATTATTACATTGCAATTTATTTTTAATAGTATCAACTAAATCAATGCTATTATTTGCATAAGATAAAGCTTTTTCTCCTGTTAAAGCTTCAATTCTTCTTACTCCTGATGCAAGTGCTGATTCCGAGGATATTTTAAACAAACCTATATCTCCAGTCCTATCAACATGCGTTCCCCCACAGAGTTCTATAGAAGCATCTCCAATGTTTATGACTCTTACAATATCTCCATACTTTTCTCCAAATAAAGCCTCTGCTCCCATTTTTTTCGCTTTATCATATTTTTCATTGCTTATGTTCACCTTTAAATTTCGTATAATATAATCATTGACATTTGATTCAATTGCAGATATTTCAGAATCTTTTAATTTTTCATAGTGTGTCAAATCAAATCTAAGTCTGTCATCAGCAACAAGAGAACCTGCCTGTTGTATATGATTACCTAAAACTACTTTAAGTGCTTTATGTAATAAGTGTGTCGCTGAATGATTTGCTTTAATTTTTTTCCTTCTTCCTTCATCAACTGACAATTCAAAACGATTGTTAAAATTTTCATTTAAATCACCCTTTACAATCTCACATAAATGGCAAATATCATCTCCTAGTGTATACGTATCAATTACTTTTAAATGAATATCTTTTGATTTGATTTCTCCAGTATCTCCAACTTGCCCACCTGATTCTGCATAGAAAGGAGTTTCTTTCATCACAACTTCCATACCTTCTTGTATATATCTATACTTAATAATTTCTGAATGATTATTCATAGTAGCATAACCTACAAAAGACCCCTTAACATCTAAAATTTCATTCCATTTACCTTTATCATCTGAATTTTTAAATCTATTACTAGATCTGGCCTTGTTTTTTTGTTTTTCCATATGTTTATTAAAAGATTCAATATCTATATCACAACCATTTTCTCTTGCTATGAGTTGAGTTAAATCTACAGGAAATCCATAAGTATCATAGAGTTTAAAGACTTGTTCACCTGGTATTATTTTTCCATCTAAAGAATCAATAATATCACTTATTAATAATAAACCCCTATCTAATGTTTTCCCAAATGAGACTTCTTCAGTTTCTAAAACTTTTTTAATATGTGTTTTTTTATCTGTAAGCTCCGAATATACATCACCCATTGTATCACTTAGAATATCT
>CAYOTG010000148.1:0-3457 GCA_964406825.1 uncultured bacterium | reverse complement strand
AAAAAGTAATTTTCTATCAGAATCAAATATATTACATGAGATAAATGGGAATGATGCAGTTTTTGCACTGGATAATATAAAATCCTTCCCTGCAGCAAAATCTTTTGAACCAGGAGAAAATGCTGTACATCCAATTTCATTAAATGAATTCAAGATAATATCTGCATTAATAAGAGCTACTTCTTTAGGAATACCATCTTCTAATGACTCACTCTTAAAAAATAAATTTCCTGCATCAACAATATAAATATTGTTATCATTGTATTGTTCTACTATTGTAGCTTTTCGAGCAAGACCGCCCAAAGGTTTTTTCTTTCAGCCACAAGGGTCAGTCTCACCATGCACATTCGCTGTAGCAATTATACTAATGGTATCAACTGAATACAATAACTGAAAAGATACAAATAATATTAAAATCAGATTTTTAATCATTTATCTCTCTTAAATATGACCCTATATTTTACAATTAATGCATACAGAATAAAACAAATATCTTGAATGATACGCTTTATCATATACATTCTTTTTTCTGAAGATGAAGTATCGCTTAAGTCAGATAACAAACAACCACAATCTATACTTTTACCTCTTAAATATGCTTGGCCAATCATTAGCACAAACATAAATAGAAGTCCAAGTGATATAGTAGCGCTAATATCAACAAAAATACCTAAAATAAGAAAAACTCCAATAAAAAATTCAATAAATGGAAGAATTAATGCTACTGAATCTTCAAAACCAAAAGGCATAATATCATAATTTTTTATCACATTGGCAAAAAGCTTAGGATCTAATATTTTATCCCAACTGAAGTATATAAATATAAAGCCTAAAATAAGCCTTGAAATGACTGGAATAAAATGTTTATAAGTATCACTAAAGTATAAAATAAAAATCAATAATATTGAAGCAATGATTATATAATCAATAAAATTTAATAATGGTTTGCTACTTTTATTAGTGGATATATCTAAATCTGAAGCTTTAATTGGATATCCTAAATTTTTCCATACAGGAAACCCCTCCTCAAAATAAAAAATAACTTCTTCAAAAAAATAATTAGAAAGATCATATGCCAAATCTTCACTTAGAGAACAGCCTTCTCCACTACAATAAATGATCAATACTTTATTAGTTTTCCCATCATCTGAAATAGCAATTTCATTCGCTAATGAATCTAATAAATCGTTATCATAGGTACTATCAATATCAAATGGGATATTGATAGAATTAAGGATGTGTCCTTCATGGAATTCATTAACATCTCTAGCATCGATAAAACAGCCCAAACCTTTATCATATAGATCTTTAACGTATTCTATATTTGCTAAACTAGGGCCTGGAGAGAATTCATTAGAATCTAGCACTGGATCTTCTAGAGTAAAATACCGTATAAAGCCACATAAGATTGAAAGGGCTAGGATATATAAGAACTGTTTAATTAAACTATTCATATGTTAAATTTAATGTTTCTACTATCATAAAGTTTCAATAAAAATTTAATTAAAATTAACGTTTTTGTTTGAGAAATTAATAATAAAAAATAAATTACGAGGCTGTACGATTATGATTTTGGGGATATAGCTCAGTTGGGAGAGCGCTTGAATGGCATTCAAGAGGTCAGCGGTTCGACCCCGCTTATCTCCACATAATGATTTAAAGATTTAAGGAGAGTTTAAAATGAATATGACTGTAATAAGAGAAAAATCTAAAATATTTTTATGGATTTGTTTAATAGGTTTTATATTATCATTAGTGGGCGTAATGGGTAGTGCAGGTGGAGGATTTTTAGGTGGAGCTAGTTTAACTTCGTTTTTTTCCAATTCAGTAAACCCAGCATTATATGTTGGAAAAGTTGGAGATAAGAATATTACAAGAAGAGCCTTTGCTGCAGAACTTAATATACAAAGGAGTACACCAACACAATTTCAAATCAGTACAAGTGAACAGTATTATATTGGTAGAGCATGGGAAGCTTTGATTCAAAATACAATCACAGATGATAAAATTGAAAATCTTAACTTAAAAACACAAAATGCCGAACTCAAGAATTATCTTTTAAATTCTCCCCCTAAAGCTTTACAAGATTTTTTAGTACAAAGTAATATATTCAAATTAGAAGATTCTTCTTTTGATTTAACATCTTATCAACAAGCAATAAACAATAATATTTCTTGGATGCCTGATTCTTTAACCAATATTCTCACTAATTATGAGTTTAGACTAAGAAATGAGCAAATACCTAGATCGAAACTACAGCATTTATATAGTTTATTAACTACTGTTTCCGATAGAAAAATAAACAATGAGTACATATATTCTAATTCGAATTGTAATATAGATGTTTTTTCTATTGATTATACAAAAATTGAAGATAATGCAGTGGAAATATCAGAAGAAAACATTAGAGATTATTATAATGAAAATCTTGAAGATGAATTCACTAATCCTGAATCTGTATTGCTTGATTATGTTTTATTTGAAAATATAATAAATGAAGATGATTCACTTGAAGTAATATTAAATGAAGACCGAAGACAGATAGCCGATGATTTTGCATTTAATGCAAGAGAGGATATGCTAGGCTTTGATGGAGCTCTTGAAATTGATTCATTGAATATTACAGGAACATTAACTATTACTGAAGATTTCACTAACAATTCCGGCTTACCTGTAAGTATGGGTTACAACAGATCAATTATTCGTTTTGCATTTGATAATCCTATTAATTCAGTTTCTGATAAGGTTATAACACAGAACGGAATAGTTGTATTTAGAATTTCTGATAAAAACAGTTCTTCTAATAAACCACTTGATGAAGTAAGAGACAATATTACTAAAATAATTTCAGAAGATCTCAAAAAAGAATACGCTTTAGATTTAATTGAAAATAAAACTTGGGAAGAAGTTCAAAATATACTTAATCCTGAGCCTACTCTAATTATAAATAATCCATTTAAAGGCGATACTGAAAAAATTAAGGCTTTTCAAACTGACAATGATTTGAATGCAGATGGGCTATGGGGTCCTGCTTCACAAAAAAAATATGAAGAAGTAACAAAAGAAAATGACAAAAAAAATCAAATTGCAGTTTGGAATATGGGTGAAGAATCAAGTATCAATGGAAGCTTTAAAACCTTAGGTAAGAACTACCAGCTGATGGGTTATCTATCTGTAATGCAAAACGGAGATATATCCCAAACAATAGAAACAAACAATAAACTACATAAAGTGAAAGTTAACAGCATCTCTTTGCCTGAAGCTGATATTGATAATGATAAATATACTTCAATAAAAAATAGATTGATAAACAGTGTATCAAATTCAATATTTAATAGCTGGATTCAATACATGAGAAAAAATATAGAATTGGTAGATATAAGGCATAAATCTATATAGAGCGTTACTGGATACTACCTAATATTCTGTAGCTAATAGATTCAATAGTACAACCCCA
>CAYOTG010000147.1:0-3502 GCA_964406825.1 uncultured bacterium | reverse complement strand
CATTACAAGATAGTATCAACTCTTTCCCTATTCCATAACCACTAAAAATATCTTGAGCAACACTATCCATTAAAAACAGTTCTTTAAAAATATTATTTTGATTAGATCTTAAGGGAGTTAAGCTAGATACAAAGCCTACGGCTGTATCTTTAAAGGGTGTAATCATACTTTTAATCCAATTTTCATTCATAGAACAATCTGCATCAGTTTGAAGAATAATATCTCCTTGACTATTTTTAATTCCATTATGAATAGCCCATTTTTTTCCCGCCCAAATGGGAGGACAATTAGTTATGGTTACAATCTTTAAATTATTTATTTTAGTACAGTATTTTTGAAGCACTTTATCAGAATCATCGCTTGACCTATCATTAACTACAATAATTTCAAATAAATCTTGAGGATATGTTTGTTGTGACAATAGTTCTAGTAATATTGGCAGGTTATGTGCTTCATTTCTTGATGCTATAATAACAGATATAAATGGAGCATAATGATTGTCTTCAGAAAAATCTTTAATAAGATTTTTATA
Source organism: uncultured bacterium (assembly GCA_964406825.1). Classification (GTDB taxonomy): domain Bacteria; phylum Fidelibacterota; class Marinisomatia; order SCGC-AAA003-L08; family D37C17. Next base: position 2,970 of record CAYOTG010000147.1, on the reverse strand, counting down.
TCCATCTAGAATCCAAATAATGAAAAAGCAATACATCAATAATACGAAATAGACTAAAAACATATTATGAAGGGGCAGATTTCCAGCCTAAATAAGGTGCCAAAGGAGATAAAATCCCAATTGATACAATATACGGAATTTGAATAAAGAACCATCTAATAAAATCATATATATATATTTTTTTATTAATTTTGATTGAACCTAATAAATAAAAAATAAATTCAATGAAAAATTTAATTAAAAAAAGCATAACTAAAAAAACAATAGAAGAATGAAAGATAAAGGGAGCAATAATATAAAATAAATTCGTTAAAAAAGTTATCAGCATAATAATAAAAAAATATTTATTATACTTCCACATTATTAACCCATCTCCTCCCCAACGTATGCGTTGGGTCAATAAATCTTTCCAATTATCAATTAATTTAGACTCAACAAAAGAATTGGGGCTATTAGAAATACCCGGCCTAGCAGACTTGTTTTTTAAACATATCTGCATAAAAATAGTATCATCCCCCATCATTAAATTTGATATTTTTGAAAATCCATAAATAGATGAAAAAACATCCTTTTTATATGATACATTTTGTCCTGTTGAAGCTAGTGGATAATTAAGCTTGGCTGAACTTAATGTTGAAATCATCAACATAAATAAATCAATTTTCTGGAATTTTGAAACAAGATTTTTAGTCTCATTTACAAATGATAAACCAATAATATAATTTCTCTCATCTCTATATTGACTTATCATAGATTTAGCCCAATCTTTACTCAAACGACAGCCAGCATCTGTAAACATTAAATAATCATATTGAGATATCTTGATTCCCGCGTCTAAGGCTCTTTTTTTATATGATAATGATTTATCTCCTTCGCGTGAGTGGGTATACTTAAAACGTTCATCTTTATCAATATAATCATATATCATACTTATTGTATTATCGGAAGAATCATCATCTACAATAATAAATTCAATATTGCCTTCATAGTTTTGGTTTTTTAAATCATTAAGAATATTATCAAGTGCCTTTTCTTCATTTTTAACGCAAACAATAACAGATATGTCTTTAATAATATTTAGAGAAGTGTTACTCGATGAAGATTTAATTTTTAATAGCCCTATTATAAACCAAAGTAATAATAAAAAGTAAGCTATAATATTAATATAGAAGAAAGATATAAATAGATTAAATAACATATTATTTATCTCAAACTATAAGAAATCATTCTTTCTCATCCATTCATTATTAACAAACTTAGATAAATAATTTCTTATTGAATCAGGTAGCAAGACTAAACATTTCTGATTACGAGCTAAATCTTTAGCGCATTGTAGTGATGCCCACACAGCTCCTCCTGAGGACCCCCCTACTAATAAACCTTCTTCTTTTATTAATTGTCGTGCTACTGTAAAAGAATCTTTATCATTAATTTTAATATACTTATCTACTAGTTTGTTATCAAGAACATCTGGGAAAAAATCATATCCAATACCTTCTACCTTATAGGGGTAAACATCATCACCTCCACCTAAAATAGAACCGTGTGGATCTACCCCAATTATTTTTGTATTAGGTGATTGTTCTTTAATTTTTCTTGCAACTCCCGTAATTGTACCTCCCGTACCAACACCCATTACAATCATATCTAAGCTATCATCAAATTCTTTCAAAATCTCTTGTGCTGTATATTTATAATGTGCATCAGGATTATCTAAATTTGAATATTGATCTAAAATATGTGAATTCTTAATTTCTTTATTTAATTTTTTTGCGATTTCGATATGACTCTCTGGATCATTCCAAGCTGCTTCTGTTGGTGTTCTTACTATTTCTGCTCCTAAAGCTTTTAAAACAACCTCTTTTTCTTTACTCATTTTTTCAGGCATAGTTATAATCATTTTATAACCTTTAACTGCTGCAGCTAAAGCTAAGCCTATTCCTGTATTGCCAGATGTAGGCTCTATTAGTGTATCTCCTGGTTTAATTCTTCCTGATTTTTCAGCTTCTTCAATCATTTGTTTCCCAATCCTATCCTTAATCGAACCACCTGGATTAAAAAATTCACATTTTGCATATAATTCACATCTTAAATCACTGCCCACTTTATTTAATTTGACAATCGGTGTTTCTCCAACCGTCTCTAATATATCTTTAAGTATCATATATCTAATTCACCTTTATATTCTATTTCCCCTTTTGAGAAAAATAAATTTTTATTATCTCCAAATATAATTTCTGAAGTTCCTCCATCATTTAATATTTTAATTTTAGTATAAGGTTCATGATAATGGTAATAATGATAAGCACAAGCGTAACTACCTGAAGAGCAAGAAGGCATCATTGCCTCTATACCTTTTTCATAAGTTTTCACCTGAATCATATTAGACCCTGTACTCCTATAAATATTAACATTAACTCCGTCAGGTAAAAATAACTTATTATAACGAATTTTCTTAAGAATTTTTTCAAGATTTAAATCATCATTAAATAGTTTATTATCTTCAGATCTTATAACAATATGTTTTGCTCCTGAATTAATATAATAACATTTAAAACTATCAATTAATATTGGAGAAAACTTACTAGATTCTTTTTTCAACACTTTTGAACTATTAAATGTTATACTAATAGGATTTGGTAATTCAATTTGGACTAGATTATTTTTAATTGCCTTAATACTATATAGTCCAGAACCTGTTTTTATATTGTGTATATACTGTTTTTTTTCTTTAAGTATTAAAGAACAACATATAATTCCATTAAGGCAAAAAGTTTCCCATGATCCATCATTGTTATAATAATTTATAGTAGCTATATTAGAATTATCACTTATATCTAAGAGAATTAAACCATCTACCTTTTGATTATCGGTTGAATTACATATGTTTTGAATCTGATAAGAAGTTAAAGGTGAAATTTTAATTGATAAAAATATTATTATAAATGAATTCCCTTTGCTATTACATTT
>CAYOTG010000146.1:0-3505 GCA_964406825.1 uncultured bacterium | reverse complement strand
AAGGTGCATGTGACTGTGATGGTAATATAGAAGACTGCGCAGGTGAATGTGGTGGCGATGCAGTAGTTGATGAATGTGGTGAATGTGGTGGTGATGGTTCTGAATGTGCTCAGACAACATTGGATATAAACTTTTCTTCTTCTGGTTGGAATTGGTTTTCTATAAATCTTGTCCCTGATGATGCTACTATTCCTTCTATTATTCCTAATGATGATGAAGCTGTTGATATGGTTAAGAGCCAAGGAAGCTATTCTCAATGGTATGACAGTTATCAAGTATGGTATCCAGACGTTTTTGAAATTGATCCAAGGCAGACATATATTGCATATTCTTTTGAACCATTTTCAATAAATATAACAGGGGATGAAGTTGATGTAGAAAATACCCCAATTAATATTACTACTAACTGGAATTGGATTGGTTATTTACCACAAGAACCAGACCTGATTGATAATTCCTTCTCTAGCCTTACTCTTTCTCATGGAGATTATTTGAAGAAACAAACAGGTAGTTCACAATATTATCTCGGTTGGGGATGGTATCCAGGAGTTGAAGAAAATTATACACTAAATCCAACTGATGGATTGATGCTTTGGGTTGAAGAACCTGGTACATTGATTTATCCATCAGGTGATGGGGTATTATCTGTTGATAATAGTGATTTTGAGTTGAATAATATGGTTTCTACTTCTTCTGTAGACTGGGAAGTTGATATTCATAAATATGAATTTAATGGTTCGGCTACATCTAAGGTGATTATTGATGGAGTTAGAATGGGATCAGAAGAAGATATGTTAGCTGTATTTGTTAATGGTGAGTGTAGAGGTATTGCTAATGGTATGCGCTCTCCATTTGAAGAAGATGGTTATGTCTTTTTATTGATGGCTTATAGTGATAATCCAAATGGAGAAACAATGTCATTGTCTTACTATGATGCAATAAATGATATGGTTTATCATGATATTCAAGATATAGAATTTGAAGTTGATATGATTAAAGGAGATGCGGTAGAATCGTTTATGGTTGTTTATGATGAAAATGGTACTATTGTTCCAGATACTTATAGTCTTGGAGCAGCATATCCAAATCCATTTAACCCAATAACAAATATAGAATACTCTATAATTGAAGGTGGAGTTACAAATATAGTAGTTTATAACTTACAAGGTCAAGTTGTAGAAGAACTTGTAAATAACTATAGGGATATTGGAAATTATAAAGTTCAATGGAACGCAACAAATGTTTCATCTGGAGTTTATTTCATCCATATGAATGTTAATGGATTTACTTCTAATCAAAAAGTAATGTTGATAAAATAGTAATAAAATATTAGAAACATGTTAAACATGGAGGAGTGATAAAATGAAAAAAGTTAATAATATATTTAAAATAGTATGTGCTGGATTATTATTGCAGGTTGTTTTTGCAGATCCACCGGCTTGGGATGTGATTGTTGATTCTGATGGTGATGGTCTCCCTGATCAATATCAAGAAGGCGTACTTGATAATTATAACGATTATGAATTTAATGGTTCAATAACGGCTAAAATATATCCTGATGGTGTAGAAGGTGGTGCATTGGGAGATATGATTGCATCTTTTGGACCTTCCTACGATTGTAGTGCCAATGCTGGAAATTGGGATGCTGAGTTATGTGTTGCTGATGGTGGGACTGAACAGCGTGGTGTTGGTCTTGCTGATGAAGTTCCAGTCTTTTTAGGAAATGGTTTTGCCTTTTTAATGATGAACTTTAGTAATCAAGCATCTGGTGAAATACTGAATTTCCAGTACTATGATGCTGCCTCAGATGTTGTATATGATTGTGATGAGACACAAGAGTTTGTTTCTAATATGGTTCATGGTGATGTTGAAGTCCCTTATGAGCTTCATTTTTCAACAAGTGATGATGGTGATGGGGGCGGTGATGATGATGCAGGTGACTTTGCTTATTATGGCCCTGTAGATTGGGATGTGATTGTTGATTCTGATGGTGATGGTCTCCCTGATCAATATCAAGAAGGCGTACTTGATAATTATAACGATTATGAATTTAATGGTTCAATAACGGCTAAAATATATCCTGATGGTGTAGAAGGTGGTGCATTGGGAGATATGATTGCATCTTTTGGACCTTCCTACGATTGTAGTGCCAATGCTGGAAATTGGGATGCTGAGTTATGTGTTGCTGATGGTGGGACTGAACAGCGTGGTGTTGGTCTTGCTGATGAAGTTCCAGTCTTTTTAGGAAATGGTTTTGCCTTTTTAATGATGAACTTTAGTAATCAAGCATCTGGTGAAATACTGAATTTCCAGTACTATGATGCTGCCTCAGATGTTGTATATGATTGTGATGAGACACAAGAGTTTGTTTCTAATATGGTTCATGGTGATGTTGAAGTCCCTTATGAACTAACATTTTCTGTTGGTGAAGGTCCTTCTGATACACCTGGTTGTACTGATGAATCTGCTTGTAACTATGATGATTCTGCTACTTCTGATGATGGTTCTTGTAGTTATGCAGAAGAAAATTATGATTGTGACGGTAACTGTACAGCTGATGTAGATTGTGCTGGTGATTGTGCTGGTTCAGCTGAAGAAGATTGTGCAGGTGTTTGTAATGGTGATTCTGTTATAGATGAATGTGGTGAATGTGGTGGTGATGGTATTGATGAAGGTGCATGTGACTGTGATGGTAATATAGAAGACTGCGCAGGTGAATGTGGTGGAGATACGGTAATTGATGAATGTGGTGAATGTGGCGGTGATGGACCAGATGAATTTTATGATTGTGATGAAAATTGCATAGGACCTGACTATGATGGTGATGGCTTATGTGATCTTGAAGATCCTGATGATGATAATGATAGTGTTGCAGATGATGATGATTCAGAGAGTTTAAATGAATTTTTATGTTCTGATAATGATTTAGATGGTTGTGATGATTGTTCAAGTGGTTTATACTCCACAGGTAATATAGGTCCTGATATTCCAGGTAGCTATGAATCAACAGATAATGATACTCCTGGTGGAGGTGATGGGTTTGATTATGATGGTGATGGCTTGTGTGATGCAGGTGATCCTGATGATGATAACGATGAAGCTAGTGATGATAATGATAGCAATAGTAATAATGAATTTTTATGTTCAACTACTGATGCTGATAACTGCGATGATTGTTCATCTGGTACTTATAACCTAGCTGATGATGGTGATGATTATGATTTAGATGGTTTATGTAATGATGGTGATCCCGATGATGATAATGATAATGTTACAGATGATGATGACTCAGAGAGTTTAAATGAATTTGTATGTTCTGATAATGATGCTGATACATGTGATGACTGCTTATCTGGTACTTATAATTTAGATGATGATGGATGGGATTATGATTTAGATGGTTTATGTGATGATGGTGATCCTGATGATGATAATGATGGACTTAATGATTTATTTGATAGTGAAGATAACAATGAATTTTTATGTTCTGATAATGATTTAGATG
>CAYOTG010000145.1:0-3527 GCA_964406825.1 uncultured bacterium | reverse complement strand
TCCAATAGTCTGTATTGGATTAATTGTTCCTAACTCATTATTTACATACATAATAGATATTAATTTAGTATTTTTTTTAATAGCCGATTTAATATTGTCTACATTTATAATTCCACTATTATTTGGTTTTATAAATGTAACTTCTATCCCCTCATTAAGCATTTCTTTTGCTAAGTTAAGTACTGAAGGATGTTCATAAGTAGTAGTTATTAAATGATCTCCTTTAGATAAAATACCCTTTAAAACTATATTGTTTGATTCAGAACCACCCGATGTAAAAATAATTTCTGATGCTTTGCAGTTTAATATATTTGAAATTGATAAACGAGATCTTTCAATAATATTATGAGATTTTTGACCAATAGAATGAACACTAGAAGGATTCCCAAAATTTTTAATATTAATTTCATTGATAAGTATTGCCACATCCTTATCTAAAGGTGTTGTTGCCGCTATATCAAAATATAATTGTTCTCTTGACATTAATTTTTATTTGTTTCAACCTCCTTGAAATGAATTGCCTGTCCTCCCCCAGGAGGGAGTATTAATTTATAATTTTGCCCTGAAACTACAGATGTTTTTTCAATAATAATCTCTTCTGGTTTAGATTCCCAACCACCATTTAATGGTTCTTTATAAATACTTGCATTATAGGTTTTATTAGGATCAAGAAATGAAAATTCTATATCTAATTCTCTCGCATTTTCATTGGTAATACTACCGAGGTACCAATCATTACTATTAATATCTTTGCGTACTGTAGTTATATATTCTCCTATTTCACCATTTAAAACGTAAGTTTTTTCCCAATCTGTTGGAACATCTAGAATAAATTGAAATGCTGGGTGTCCTTCATAATTTGAAGGTAAATCAGCTGCCATTTGAACAGGAGCATATATAACTACATATAGAGCTAATTCTTTTGCTATTGTACTTGGGATATGATGATCAGTATTAATTGTTTTATCATCATTACTGTTGTATCTGTAATCTTTAAGATTAAATATTCCTGGGGTATAATCCATAGGGCTAGAAATTAATCGTGTAAATGGTAAAATTGTAGTATGATTCGGTTTATTATTCCAATCCTTTGGCATAAATCCATTAAATTCTTGACCCCTCGCTCCCTCTCTAGATAACATATTAGGATATGTTCTTCGTAATCCAGTATCTTTGATGGGTTCATGTACAACTATACTCACTTGATATTTAGCTGCTGTTTCTAATACCTTTCTAAAATGTTCAACCATAAATTGACCATGATGCCATTCTTTATGAATAATTCCATTTTTATCTATTCTTCTTATATTTTGAACTCCATCATTTACGTAGCCAGTCTTAACAACTCTTATATTATTTTTATTACAATATGCAAAGGCACTATCTAATTGAGATTCATAATTAGCAATTTGAGAACCTGTTTCATGATGACCAATAAGTCTAATATTTTTGTTTTTTGCATATTTAGTTATTACTTTATTATCAAAATCAGGATGAGTATGATAAAAGTCGAAATCTCCACCTTCACCTGTACAACACCAATTATCATCCCAGCCAGTATTCCAACCTTCAACTAATACTCCATCAAAATTATATTTTGAACCAAAGTCTAAATATTTTAAAACTTTTTCAGTTTTTGCTCCATGATGTGCCCCTGAGCCCCAAGAAGATTCATTTGTACCAATCATTTCCCACCATAATCCAATATATTTCCCAGGTTTAATCCAATCAGTGTTTATAAGCTTATTAGGTTCATTAAGATTTAATGTTAAGGTGGACATAGCTATTTCACTCGGAGAGTTCCCTATGATTATAGTCCTCCATGGTGTTACTAACGGTTGTGAATTAACACGAACTTTAATTCCATCTGACCATGGGATTAAATCACATTTCATATTTTTTGTTCCATCTGTCTTCAAAGTCATGCTTGAATAGTTTGTAAGATTAGCTTCATGAATTGCAATTGTTATTCCATCAGATCTTTGTGTTGTAAATGGAGTTTGAACTGCTTCGGGTCCAATAAAATCATCAGGATTTAAATATTCTACTAAATCAGAGAATTTATCTCTTGAAATTTCACTAATTAATGTATTCGCATATAAAAATTCATATCTGCGGTATGCATATGCAGGAATCCACCATGATCGAGAATCTTCAGAAAAATTAAATTCGGTTATTTCATCCAATATATTATAGTTATTATCTAGATTATTTTGTTTTGGAATTTCATACCTAAATCCTAATCCATCATTAAATAATTTAAAGTGAACTATCATATCCAAGTTATTATCTTCTGATGTTATACTAAGTGCTAGTTCATTATATTTATCACTGATAATTTTTTGTTCGCCCCAAACCTGTTCCCATGTTTCGTTATTAGATGATTGTTCGATTTTTTTAATTTTAAAGTTTGAGGTTAAATTAAACTGATCAGTTTTAATCCCTAATAAAGATGGTTCAATAATCATTGTATTATTTTTATTTAATGAGTATCGTAATGAACCCATTTTATCTATTAATATATTTAATTCTAAGGATTTATCTGGTGAAAAAACTATTTGTTTATTTTTTGTTTCGATTGATAGATAAGAGGCCCCACAGCCTATTAACAATAGCATTGTTACAATCCACATTATTTGTCTTGTACTCATATAAATATTCCTTATTTTAGAATTTGTTTTTGATACAACTTTTAATAAAAAGCAATTAGAAATTTCATCTGAAATTTATTAATTTTTTGAGTTAAATTCATTATGATTAATTATATGCTAATAAAATATGAACAAATAATAAAGCAAAGCATAATACTTTATATATTTCTAAACTACATTTTCCCAAATTATGTATATTGGGAGCCCGAAGTTCCTATCCCTGGTGGTGACATTACAATTTATTATAATACAATTGAAGGATCACTTCCTAATAACACCTTCCCCACTTATATCCATTTAGGATATAATGGATGGCAGGAGACAGAGGATTATGCAATGTCTTATTCTCCATCCATAGGTGCTGGATGGTGGCAATATACATATCAAATACCTGAAAATGCAGAAACTATTGATTTTGTTTTTACAGATTTAAATGATAATTGGGATAATAATGGAGGGATTGGTATTGATTGGCATATTAGTTTGAATTATTTTTGGTCACCATTTAATCCAACTCCTAATGATAATTTGACTATTGTTTTAAATAATATTAATCAGGGTGGGCATATTGTTTGGACTGTCGATGCTGGTAATGGGCATGTTGCTCCTATCGAAGAATATTGGCCAGATGGTACATATATGGAAAATGGAGTTGTATATTCACCTTTAGAATATGTTAATTCTAATAGTTTGTCATTAGATTTTGAACCCTTTCAATCAGGTGAACAAGTTATTTATTCTTTAAAATTTAAAATATTATGGGATGATGGAAATTATGATGTTGGAAGTAATGAGCAAATCATTTATTATGATATTTATTTTGATTACAATCCAGGCATAGATGATCCATTTATAAATTTTGTTTCACCACTGTCT
>CAYOTG010000144.1:0-3531 GCA_964406825.1 uncultured bacterium | reverse complement strand
TTACTTATTGGTTCTGAAAATAATGGATTCTATTATTCAGATAATGATTGTTTGACTATGTCAGAAAGTAATGGGCTTGGAAATTCTTCAATAAAACGTATAATTATGGAACATGGAACTAATCATATATATGCACTTGTAAATGATTCTCCTCGTGCAATTTACAGATCTACAGATTTAGGTGAAAATTTCGAACTTTTCATCTCTCTTGATGAAACTTGGGGGATTCCATGGGGAGGAATATCTCATTTTGATATTTTCACACCGCGTTATTTTGATGATCATATTTATTTAATTAATGATATGAACTTCTATAGAATTAGTAATGATGAATTGATATTAATTTCTTCATTACCAGGTTTTTATTCTGATGATGTATTATTAACAGGTGGATTTGGTAATAGCGCAACATTTCTTTATGCATATATTGATGGACAAATTTTTAAATCTATTAATGGAGGCTCAAGCTGGATTCATAAAGGATCTACTCCTTCAAGTTGGTGGTGGTATAATGGTTTTAATTCATCAAATATAGAAAGAGATGAAATTTTTATTGGTGGTATGGAATTGTTTGGCAGTTCTAATGGTGCGAATGATTGGGAATTAGTAAATCCATGGTGGGAATATTATGATAGTATGGAATCAAAACTACATGCAGATATTCCAGAAATTAGATTTTTTTTAGATAATGAATATAATGAAATAGCTTTAATATCTACTGATGGAGGATTATATAAATCTGATAATTATTTAGAAACTGTTGAGAATATTTCATTAAGTGGATTAGGGGTAAGTCAATATTATTCAACTTATTCTCAGCGTTTTTCTCCATACTCAATTTTTGCAGGCAGTCAGGATCAAGGATTACAAAAAAGTATACCAGATAATCAGAATATTGATGGCGTGCAAAATTTTGAGCAAATCATTAGTGGAGATTATGGTCATTTAGTATCTGGTGATAACGGTATAAGTATCTGGACTAATTATCCAGGATTTACAATTTACTATCCAGATATTGCACATTCTAATACAAGTATTTCATTAGATTTTCCAGGTAGCGGATATTTATGGATTGCCCCATTAATGGAACATCCTTATTCATCAGAAAAAGCAATTTTAGGTGGAGGTGGTATTAATGGGGGTAATCATCTTGTTGAATTAACCATATCAGGAAATCAAATAGTTTATGATGAGCAGGAATATAGTTTTTCTAACACTGTATCAGCAATGGGATATTCTCCAATTAATCCATCTTATCGTTATGTATTAACACAAAATGGTAAATTTTATTACAGTTCAGATGATGGAGATAATTGGACAATAACTTCAAGTTTTACTGGACCTGGAGGGCATTATTTTTATGGTTCGACTATTTGGGCTTCTCCACAAGAATTAGGGAAGGTATATATTGGAGGTAGTGGTTATTCCAATGCTCCTGTTTATGTTTCAGAAAATCATGGCCAAACTTTTGAGCCAATGAATAATGGCTTACCTAATACATTGGTGTTTCAGCTATCAGGGACTTTAGATGATGTGATTTTATTTGCGGCAACAGAAATAGGTCCATATGCATATTCTCGTAATGATGATGAATGGTTCTTAATCTCTGGGCTTTCAGCTCCAGATCAGACCTATTGGACTGTTGATTATATCCCCAATATAAATACTGCACGATTTGGTACCTATGGAAGAGGAATTTGGGATTTTATGTTAAATGAAAATTATGATGTAATATTAGGAGATGTAAATGGAGATTTTAGTATTAATATTCAAGATGTAATTCTAGCTATTAGTTTTATTTTAGGGAATAATACTCCTAGTAGTGACCAAATAATAGCATCAGATATTAATCAGGATGGTACAATAAATGTTCTAGATATTGTATTGATAGTTGATTTAATTTTTGAAGGTAATTAATTATAATAATTAAATGATTAAAAGAACACATACATGCGGTGAGCTTAATATTGCTAATGAAGGCAATACGGTTTCTTTAAATGGATGGATATCTAAAAGAAGAGATTTAGGAGGTTTGATATTCTTCGATCTTAGAGATCGTTATGGCATAACACAAATTGTTTTTGATGACAAAAAAAATGCTGAATCATTTAATAAGGCAAAAAAACTAGGATTTGAAGATGTAATAGGGATATCAGGGACAGTAATTAAGCGACCACCAGAAGCAGTTAATAGTAAAATGCATACAGGTGAAATTGATATTGCTGTAGAAAAAATCATTGTTTACAATGAGTCTGACCCTCCTCCATTTGATATTAATGATAGAGAATCTGCATCAGAAGAACATCGTTTAAAATTTAGATATTTAGAGCTTCGTACAAAAGAATTACAATGTTATATGCAAACCAGGCATAACGCAGCTCTTGAAGTTAGAAAATTTTTATCAGAACAAAATTTCATTGAAATAGAAACACCTGTCTTAATGAAATCTACACCTGAGGGGGCTAGAGATTTCTTAGTTCCAAGTCGTATCCATAAAGGCAGATTTTATGCATTACCTCAATCACCTCAAACGTATAAACAATTACTCATGGTATCAGGATTTGATCGTTATTTTCAGATTGTTAAATGTTTTAGGGATGAGGATTTTCGTTCTGATCGTCAGCCTGAATTTACTCAAATTGATATAGAAATGTCTTTTGTTAATCAAGATGATATTGTTGATTTGGGAACTTCGTTAGTTAAGAGTATATGGGAAAAAGTTCTAGATGTTAAGCTTCCTGATAAATTTCAAACATTAACATATGCTGAAAGCATGGAACAATACGGTTCAGATAAACCTGATTTAAGATTTGAAATGCCCTTAATTGAATTTTCAGATTATATTCATTCTTCCAATTTTGATACATTTAAATCTATTTTGAATAATAGTGGTAGAGTGAAGGCTATTAGGTGCCCAAATGCGACTGCATATTCAAGAAAAGTTATCGATGAATTAACAAATTGGATTAAAACATACCATCAGGCAAAAGGCCTTGCTTGGATGAAATGTGTAGATGGTAAGCTTGATGGTGGAATTAGTAAATTTTTTGATGATTCATTAAAAGATAAAATCATTAAGGATTTATTAATCAATAATGATGATATATTATTTATTATTGGTGATAGTCAGAATATTACACTTAATGCATTAGGGGCATTACGTTTAGAATTAGGTAAGCGAGAGAGTCTTATAGATACTAAGAGTTGGGCTCCATTATGGATTGTTGATTTTCCATTGGTTGAGTGGAATGATGACAATCAGCGTTGGGATGCTTTGCATCATCCTTTTACATCTCCTAATATGGAGGACATGGATTTACTTGATAAAAATCCAGGGGAAGTTCGTTCTTTAGGTTATGATATAGTAATGAATGGATATGAGCTAGGAGGAGGATCAATAAGGATACACGATGCTGAACTCCAGTCTAGAATTTTCGAATTATTAGGCGTAGAAAAAGAAGAAGCAGAAGAAAAATTTGGTTTTTTAATGAATGCTTTTAAATATGGAGCTCCTCCTCATGGAGGAATGGC
>CAYOTG010000143.1:0-3538 GCA_964406825.1 uncultured bacterium | reverse complement strand
ATCATTGTTATGGATAATTCTTATGAAGGTGATGAGAGCTATGTGCAGAATTTAAATGGATTTCTTGTTGTTGATAAAACTCTTACTGAAGGAATTATATTCGAAGATATGATCCACAAATCTCAAGCAGAAGATTTATTAACATTGATTTATACCTCTGGAACAACAGGAACACCTAAAGGAGTTATGTTATCTAATAAGAATTTATTATCTAATATTTATGGAGTCTCTAGAGTGCAAAAAGATATTGAAAATGAAACTTTTTTATCATTTTTGCCACTTAGTCATGTCTTGGAAAGAATGGCAGGGCATTTTTATCCAATGTTTTGCAATTCAACAATATATTATGCAGAAAGTATGGAAACAGTTGCAGAAAATATGTCAGAAGTTTCTCCTACAGCTGTTGTATGCGTCCCAAGGTTTTTTGAGAAAATGTATAATGCTGTTGTTAAAGGTGTTAAAGGTGGATCTAGTATTAAACAAAAGTTATTTTGGTGGGCTATAAATGTTGGAAAAGATTATGTTGCCATTAATAACTCTGAATACAAAACCCCTTATTTTTTAAAATTAAAACATAGGGTGGCAGATAAGCTTATCTATAGTAAAATCAAGGCTAAGCTTGGTGGAAAAATTAAATTTTTTATTTCAGGTGGAGCACCATTATCTTCTGATGTTGCAGAATTCTTTGCTTCATTAAACGTAATTATTCTTGAAGGATATGGCCTAACTGAAACAAGCCCTGTTTTAACTTCAAATACCCCAGGAGCTGTTAAGTTTGGATCAGTAGGCAAGGTCCTGGAAAATGTAGAACTCAAACTAGGTAATGATAATGAAATTTTGGCAAAGGGGCCCAATATTATGATGGGGTATTATAATAATAAAGAAGCTACAAATGAAGTTATTGATGATGATGGATGGTTTCATACAGGAGATATAGGAGAAATTGATGAAGAGGGATATGTGAAAATTACAGATAGGAAGAAAAGTATTATTGTTACATCTGCTGGTAAGAATATAGCTCCAGCCCCCTTGGAAAATGCATTATTAAGTTCACAGTATATAGAACAAGTTTTAGTCATAGGTGATAAACGTAATTTTTTAACCTGCTTAATTGTTCCATTATTTGATAATGTTAAAGATTATTTGTTATCTATAGATAAAGAGGTTACAAGCAATGAAGCTATTATTGATTATCCTGATGCTATAAATTTATTTGAAAATGAATTAGAAAATGCTATGGATGGATTCTCTAAATTTGAGCAAATCAAAAAGTTTGCATTGCTATCTAGACAATTTATGATTGAAAAGGGTGAGATGACTCCAAAAATGTCTATTGTCAGGAAAGTTGTAGAAGAAAATTTCAAGGATAAAATAGATGATTTATATAAGGATGCAAATAAATGACGAATTATAAAGATGCAGGAGTAGATATTGATGCAGCTAATGAAGGTCTAAGGAGAATCAAAAAACATGTTGGTAGTACCTTTAATAAATATACATTATCAGATATAGGCTCATTTGGTGGTTGTTTTAATTTGCCTATTAATGAATATAAAAATCCTGTTTTAGTTTCTAGTGTTGATGGTGTGGGTACTAAACTTTTAATTGCAGCCTTATCCGGTAAACATGATACCATAGGTCAATGCTTAGTTAATCATTGTGTTAATGATATTCTTGTCATAGGGGCAAGGCCCTTATTTTTTCTGGACTATTTTGCCGCAGGTAAGCTTAATAATAATATTTTAGAAAATGTTATTAAAGGTTTCGCAAAAGCATGTAGAGAAAACTCATGTGTTTTGATAGGTGGAGAAACTGCTGAAATGCCAGGTTTTTATGATAATAATAAATATGACGTAAGTGGTACAATTGTTGGTATTGCAGAGAAAGATAATATGCTACCTAATAGATCAACGGAAGAGGGTAATATACTTGTTGGATTATATTCAAATGGTCTTCATACAAACGGGTATTCATTAGCAAGGAAAGTTTTACTTTCAAAATATAAAATTGGAGAACATATTGATCGACTAGGTTCTACGATTGAAGATGAACTTTTAAAAGTTCATCGTTCTTATTTACATGTTATGGATGATATTCTTGATAAACCATGGCTTCGGAGTCTTTCTCATATAACAGGAGGGGGTATTGTTGAAAATACTCATAGAGTTTTAGATGAAGGACAGGATATAGAAATTGATTGGGATTCTTGGGAATGGCCTACTGTTTTTAAAATGATTCAAGAAGATGGCAATGTATCCACTGAAGATATGATACGTCCATTTAATTTAGGGATAGGCTTAATCCTTATTATAGATAAAAATCATCTTTCAGATTTAGACACACACTTAAAAGCTTTAAAAGAAGAATATGTTGTTATAGGCAAAGTAACTTCAAAATGAAGATTAATATACTAGGTGCTGGGACATGGGGGACCACATTAGGGTGCCTGCTCCAAGAAAATGATCTAAATAATATAATTACTATTTGGCAGAGAGATTCATTGAAGTCAAATACAATATTAAAAAACCACTTACATCCTCATTTAAAAGATTATAAAATATCAGAAAAGATCAATTTCACATCAAATTTAGATGATTTAGATTTTGATGCTTTGACTATTATAGCTGTTCCAAGCTCTGCAATTTCTGATATATTATCTAAGTGCCCATTAAGAAATGGAAAATATATCATAGCTTCAAAAGGATTTGATATAAATACAGGCCTTTTATCATCTAATCTATTAGAATCTAATTTTAATATAGAAAATGAGAATATTGCTGTTTTATCAGGGCCTAATCACGCAGAAGAAATCATACTAGGCAAAGCATCAGCAGCAGTAGTAGCAAGTAAAAATCTAGATTATGCTAAAGAACTTCAAAAGTTATTCTCATCGGATGTTTTTCGTGTTTATACATCAGATGATATTATTGGTGTGCAAATTGGTGCTGCTGTTAAAAATGTGATTGCTATTGCTTCAGGTTTATGTGTAGGCTTAGAGTTAGGAGATAATGCTCAGGCTGCTCTTGTTTCAAGAGGAATGAATGAAATTATGAGCCTAAATAGTGTTTATAGCATGAATGTTCGTACGCTTTATGGTTTATCTGGCTTAGGAGATTTAATAGCTACTTGCTATAGTGAACATAGTCGAAATAGACAGCTTGGTATTTTTATTGCTAAAGATTATTCTCTAGATGAGTCAAAGAATAAAATAGGAATGGTATCTGAAGGTATTAATACATGTCAAATATTATATAATATTTCAAATAAACATAAACTAGATATGCCTATATGCTCTGAAATATATAAAATATTATTTGATGGGGAAAATCCTAAAAAATCTCTCCACCAATTAATGACTAGAAGTTTAAAAATTGAAAATTAATAATTATTAATTAGTTTAAGTAAAGGAAAATAAAATGGTTAATAAAAAAGATAAGAAGGGCGAATATGCATTTCTTGGCTGTATGTTTATTGGTGTGGGTATTGGATATTTAATAGGAAATTTTTTGGCTGGAGCATCGATTGGTATGGGCGTTGG
>CAYOTG010000142.1:0-3542 GCA_964406825.1 uncultured bacterium | reverse complement strand
ATTTAAATATTCTAGCCCTACATTTTCTAAAAAAATTAATCTATTAGTAATTTCTTTCACAATCCCTTCAGCTATGAGTGCTTGCTGTTTTGTTAAATGTAAATTATTAAGGAATGTAATGGCCTCAGTTATGGATAATTGCCCAAGACTATAAATATTTAAATCATTAATATAAACTGATAAATGTTGCTTTTGTAGTCTGCCTCCACTACAGACTGAGCAGGGCTGAATCGCCATAAATTTTTCTATCCATTCCCTGGAATGATTAGATTTTGTTTGAGTATATCGACGTTCTAAATTTTTAATGATTCCTTCAAAAGAACCTAAATATTTTCCTGAAAAATTTTTTGATTTAACTTCAATTTTAACACTGTCTGTCTTGCTTGTACCATATAATAAAATACGACGTAATTCGCTTGGTAATTGATACCATGGCATTGAATAAGGAATATTATATTCCTTTAATAAGCTGGCTACTATTTGGCCTATCCAATTTGATTTTGGTTGTTCTCCTATTGGTAACAAACATCCTAATAATAAACTTTTTTTCTTATCAGGGACAAGTAAATCTGCATCAATTTTCATTTCTACTCCTAATCCACTGCATGATATACATGCCCCTTGTGGAGAATTAAATGAAAAAAAACGAGGCTCTAGAGTTTGGTAGGAAATATTACATTTAGCACAAGACAGATTTTTATTAAATAAATAATCTTTCTCTGCATTGACATTAATATATATTAATCCCTTCCCTAGTTGCAATGCTGTGTTTACAGAAGATGTTAACCTATCTTTAATACTTGCTTTAATAATTAATCTGTCAACAATTATATCAATTGAATGCTTTGAATATTTATTTAATACAATATCTTCATTTAACTTCACAATTTTATTATCAATTCTTGCCCTTATAAAACCTTGAGATAATAAGTTTTGAATTACTGTTTTAAACTCTCCTTTTTGAGATTTTACAATTGGAGCAAGAATAAGAATTTTTGATTGTTTGGGAAGTTGCAATATTTGATCAACAATGTTCTGAGATGATTGTTTAGACACCAATGAAGAACATTTATAACATTTTTGTTTTCCTATCCGTGCATATAATAAACGTAAATAATCATAAATTTCTGTCACAGTGCCAACAGTAGACCTCGGATTTTTACTTTTTGTTTTTTGTTCAATAGATATTGCGGGAGATAGCCCTTCTATATTATCAATATCAGGTTTAGACATCATCCCTAAAAATTGCCGCGCATACGTTGATAAAGACTCTACATATCTTCTTTGTCCCTCTGCATATAGTGTATCAAAAGCTAGCGAAGATTTACCTGAACCAGATAGTCCTGTTATAACAATCAGTTGATTGCGTGGTAACTGTACATTTATATTTTTTAAATTATGTTCTCTGGCACCATAAACATTGATGCTATTGGAATTATATTTAGTTAATTTTGTCATCGTAGTAATAAAAATAATAAAAGGTCCAACTCCAAAGATACGGAAATATTATTATACTTAAAATATTATTTGTATTAATATTACTAGAACTTAATCTTGTAGATTTTATGAAATATAAAATAAAATATTGGATATTAATTGCTCTATGCTTAGTGTTATTTATTGCCGCAAAAAATTCAACCTCAAATTTTTTAGCTAAAATTTCTATTTTATCAAATGTAATTAGACTTGTAGATAGATATTATGTAGAAGATGTAGATATGGATGAATTAATTAATGGTTCAATACGCGGTTTATTAGAAACCCTAGATCCTCATTCTTCATATATTACAAACGAAGAGTTTGAAAAAATCGATGAAACTATGAAGGGTGAATTTGAAGGTATTGGCATCGAGTTCTCAATATTAGATGGTTATATAACTGTTATCTCTCCTATAGCTGGGACACCTTCTGATAGAGCAGGATTATTAAGTGGTGATAAAATTATAAAAATTGATGGTGAATCTGCATATAAAATAAAGCAGGATGAAATAGTTAAAAAATTAAGGGGACCTAAAGGGACTTCTGTTGTTGTCACTATTAAACGATTGGGAAGTGAAAATTTTGATGTAACACTCATACGTGATAAAATACCTATTAATAGTGTATTAGCAGCATTTTTATACAATCAAAATACTGGATACATTAATGTTAATAGATTTGGAGAAAAAACATTTTTAGAAATTGATAATGCAATTGATTCTCTTCAGCATCAAGGGATGAATCAACTTGTTTTAGATTTAAGAAACAATGGGGGTGGTTTAATGGATCAGGCTTTAGATTTATTAGATTCCTTTATCAATTCCACTGACACATTATTATATACATCTGGAAGAATTAGCTCAGCCAATTATGTTTATTATGCTGAAGAAAATCCAAATGATAGAATATTTCCTATTATTGTTCTTATTAATAGAGCTTCTGCAAGTGCTAGTGAAATTATTGCGGGAGGACTACAAGATTTAGATAGAGGTTTGGTTATTGGTGAGACTAGTTTTGGTAAGGGGTTAGTACAACGACAATATATGTTAGAGGATGGATCAGCTGTACGTATTACAATAGCTCAATATTACACCCCAACAGGAAGATTGATACAACGTCCTTTTGATGCTCTAGATGATTATTATTTAGATTTAGCTAAAGATAATAGAGAAATGTCTAATTCATTAGATTCATTAGTTACCAAATATACAACTAAAGCAGGCAGGACTGTCTATGGCGGAGGCGGCATAACCCCTGATATCCATATTGAAGATAATAGCTATTTAACAAAAAGTACTCAAAAGATTTTATATAGCCCTGATAGATTAATATTTAAATATGCTAATAATATAAAAAATAAATATCAAAGTCATCATTCTTTTGAGGAATTCTATAATTCAATTAATAAAATAGATCCCATGCGACAAACAGATTTTTTTAGATGGGTAGATAATGCCATTGAAACCAATCAAGACATCACCCTAGAATATAATATAGATAGCGTTATGTTGAATTGGGGTGTTATTGATAATAAAATTAATTCAGAACTAGCAGCTAATTTATGGGGGAAAGATTACGGATATTACATAAAATTGTCGCTTGATAAACCCTTCCAGTCTGCATTAGAGAACTTTGATTTAGCTAAAGAATTAGCGAAATAAACTTTTTGTTTTAAAATAAGGTAAAATAAATCTTAAATTTGTTCTAACAGGTTTAAATAAAAGGAGATTTTTAATGGTACAATTATTTATTGATGGTGGAGGGTTTATGTGGCCAATTTTATTTATTTTTATAATTGGTTTTGTTTTTGTTGGCGAAAGATTATATCACTTAATCAAGGGACTCGCTACCAATGAAGAATTTGCCGAAGAGATAGCCTCTACAATTCGTGGAGAGGGTCTTGATGCCGGTAAAAATAAATGTTCTGATGCAGTCGGTCCTGTAGCAAACTTATGTGTCGCTGCTTTGGACAGAGCACATCTTGGAGAAGATGCTACTGAAAAATCCCTGGAACAATCAGGCTCTATTGAAATGGCTGGATTAGAAAAAAACATGACATGGAT
>CAYOTG010000141.1:0-3543 GCA_964406825.1 uncultured bacterium | reverse complement strand
AAATCATCAAAAAAAGAATCTTTTTCTGCTGATTTATAATCATTTAATACACCTGGTATTAAACGAATAATAGAATCAATTATAACTAATGATGGAATTTCTCCATTTGTTAATACATAATCTCCAATTGACACTTCATCAGTAACAAGGCTATCCCTTACTCGCTGATCAATACCTTTATAATGACCACAAATAAACACTATTTCTTTTTCTTTAGATAAATCAAATGCTATTTTTTGATTAAACAACTGACCATCAGGAGTAGGAAATATCACTCTAGGGTTATTTAAATCTATACTATCAAAAGCCCTAAAAATGGGTTTTACTTTCATGATCATACCTTCACCTCCCCCATATGGGTAATCATCAATCCTACTATCCTTATCATCAAGAAAATCAAATAAATTAATTATATTATATTCAACCTTATTTCTTTCAACTGATTTTTTTAGCATACTCTGTTTTAAAATAGGCATTAAAAAATCAGGAAAGGGTGTTATAATATGTATTTTTAACATTCTCTTATAAAAATATCTGAATTTTTTATAATTATAATCTCATCCTCATAGTCAAAAAGCTCTATAAAATCATCGATAATAGGAATCATTATTTCCCTATTATCATAATCTATTAGTAATGAATTATTTGTTGGCAAGTTAATAATATCCACAACTTTACCATAATCAACATTTAATTCATCTTTTATTAAAAAACCAATTAAATCAATTAGATAAGAACCCTTCTTATCAGATAAATCTAATCTAGAAACATATAACTTCTTATCACATATCTTCTGTGCTTGCTCTCTATTAACAATATCTCGAAATTTAACTATGTGATATTTATTCAATGTTTTACAACATTCCGTATCATAATGTTCAAAACTATCATTTTTTTTTATCCAAAAAAATATATTTTTATTTACAATATCAGAATCTACATTATATAAAAAAACTTTTACTTCCCCTCTTAGACCTCTAGCTTTTAATATTTTCCCTATTGGAAAGAGATCTTGAGGATAATTAGTATTACTCAATTATTTCTAAAATAGCTCTTTTACCACCCTCTTTAGCATTGGAGGCAGACAATAAAGTTCTAATCGCATTCACATTCCTGCCTTTTTTCCCAATTACTTTACCTAAATCTCCATCTCCAACATTAAGTTCATATACAATTGTATTTTCACTCTCATTAATATTCACTTCAACTTCATCTGGTTTATCAACTATAGATTTAACTATATCTTTAAGTAATTTTTGCATTTTTCTCCTCTAGATTTATAAGCTATTTTTTATCATCTGATTTTTTATCAGCATTTTTTTCTTTTACAGAATCTTTATCAGCTGCATCTGCTTCTTCAGCTACAACTGCGTCTGCTTCTTCTGCTGCAGGTTCTTCTGCTGCGGCTTCTGCTTCAGGAGCTTCTTCTGCTTCAGGAACTTCTACTTTGGCTTCTCCTTCTTCAGATTTTTCAGAAGATTTTAATTTTTTGATTTTCTTCTTTTCTAATTTCAATTCTTCTTTATATTTTTGTTTTTCTAACCATTCAGATAGTAATTATTCTATCTTATCCTCTTTAACACCTCTTTTAAGAAGATCCCATTTATAGCTTAAACCTGTTCTTCTAAAAAGTCCAGATACAGTATCAGAAGGTTGAGCTCCTTCTTTGAGCCAATATAATATTCTATCTTCTTTCATACTATGTGATAAATCTTTATGAATAGGATTATACCATCCCAAACGTTCTATTTCTAATCCATCTCTTCTTTTTCTAGAATCAATTGCAACCAATCTATAGAAAGGTCTTTTTTTCCTACCCATTCTTTTTAATCTAATTTTAACTGACAAAGCAATCTCCTTATCTTTTCATTATTCTAATTAAATCTTAAAAGGGAATTTACCCAAATTCATATTTTGAGATTTTTTCATAAAAACCTTTATTTGATTAAACTGTTTAATCAATTTATTAACCTCATTAACACTTCTACCAGATCCTTTTGCAATTCTTGCTCTTCTAGATCCATTTATAATTGTAGGATTTTTTCTTTCTTTTTTTGTCATTGAACTAATAATAACTTCTATCCACTTAAATTGTTTTTCATCTAAATTAAATTTATTGATATTTTTAATACCTGGAATAAATTTAGAAATTTCTGATATAGAACCTAATTTATTAAATTGTCTGATTTGTATAGCAAAATCATCAAAATCAAATTGATTATTTATTATTTTTTGTTCTAATGCCTTAGCACTTTCTTCATCAAATGACTCTTGTGCTTTTTCAACCAATCCAACTATATCTGTTAATCCTAGAATTCGTTTGGCTATTCTATTTGGATCAAAAACTTCAAGATCATTAATATTCTCTCCTGAAGTCATAAATTTAATAGGACAATTTGTAACTTCTTTAACAGATAATGCAGCTCCACCACCACTATCTCCATCCATTTTTGTAATAACTACACCTGTTAAATTGAATTGTTCTGAAAATAATTTTGTTGATGTCACAGCATCTTGTCCTGTCATACCATCTATAACATACAAGATTTCTTGAGGATTAACTTTTTTAATAATTATTCTAAGTTCTTTCATAAGAAAATCATCTATATGCAATCTTCCTGCAGTATCTATGATAATAATATCGTTTTTATTCTTTTTTGCATAAGAAATGCTTTTAGTAACAACATCAAGTGGTTTTATTCCTTTTTCATTGCTACTATAAACATCAATATCATTTTTTTCACCTAATACTTTTAGTTGATCTCGAGCAGCTAAACGCTGTAAATCTGCACCAACTAATAGTGGATTTTTACTGTATTCCCTTTTCAAAAAACTTGCAATTTTAACAGAAGTAGTTGTTTTTCCAGAACCTTGCAAACCAGCCATAACAACAATTGTTGTTCCTGATTTATTAATATTAATATCCATATCATTTGATGATAAAAATATTATTAATTCATCTTGAACAATTTTAATAAATTGTTGACCTGGAGTTACCGAATCAAACACTTCTGTTCCTAATGCTTTTTCCTTAACTCTTTTAATAAATGCTGAAACTACTTTAAAATTTACATCAGATTCTAAAAGAGCAATTCTAATTTCTCTTATAGCTTTAGATATATTTTTTTCAGAAATCTTACCATGACCTCTAATATTACTAAAAATTTTTGAAAACTTATTTTGTAGTTTATCAAACATTTATAAAAAAACTCCATATAATTAAAGCCTGCAAATTTAGTAGTTTCTATGTCGCAATGCAAGAATATATTTTTTAATTATTTTTATAAAATCAAGGGGCTGATTTTATTTATTTTATATCTCCTGCTGTTCTTCGTATAACAATTTCTTCATGTACTACGTTATTCTTTGCTAATATAGCATCGACTGTTGCAGTTGCTATATCTTCAACAGACAGCATATCTCCTCGTGGAAAATCACCCTTAACATTGTCCCAAAAAGGAGTGTTGATTGCTCCGGGATGAATAGAAATTACTTTAATATTATGTTCTCTTAACTCTTCTCTTAGACTTGAAGAAAAACCTC
>CAYOTG010000140.1:0-3554 GCA_964406825.1 uncultured bacterium | reverse complement strand
AATTGGCTATGATAGAGCGCTTGTTACAATTTTAGATGCTAATGTCACTACACTCCTTACATCTTTTGTATTATCTTTTATTGGTTCGGGGCCTATTAAAGGGTTTGCAACAACTTTAAGTGTAGGAATTTTATGTTCGATGTTTTCAGCTATTTTTATTACAAAAACGATGTTTATAACAATTATAAAGAATAAATCTATTAAGAATTTAAGTATATAAAATGCAACTATTTAAAGAAACATTAACAATTGATTTTATAAAACACACAAGGATAACAAGAATAATTTCCTATGTACTATTAATTTTATCTGTTGGAATATTAATAATTCAAGGTTTGAATTTAACCGTAGAATTTACAGGTGGAACTACTCTTAATGTTTCATTACAGAAAGCCTCTATGCCAACAGAAGATATCTCTATTAGTATATTTAGAGAAGATATTAATAATGATTTATTACCTCAAATAGAAGTTGTAGAAATTGATAATAACAATGATGAGGTTTCCAATTTTTTATTAAGAACAAAATTCATTGAAGATGAATCTATCATTATTGGTACTCTTCAATCAAAATATCCTACATTAGAAGTTAACAGCATTGATTCGTTTGGCCCTAAACTTGGGGCTGAATTAACAGCAAGCGCAAGGAATGCTATATTGCTTGCACTGCTTTTAATATCTATTTATATTGCAATAAGATTTGATAGATATTATGCTCTTGGAAGTTTAGCAGCTTTAGTACATGATGTATTGCTTACAATAGGCATATTATCTTTATTTAATATAGAAATTGGTATTACGATTATTGCAGCCTTATTAACTATAGTAGGCTACTCATTAAATGATACTATTGTAGTTTATGATAGAATAAGAGAAAATATTAAAAAATTAATAAATCAAAATAGATCTGATGTAGTCAATCAATCACTAAATGAAACATTAAATAGAACTGTAGTTACTTCAATTACAACCTTAGTTGTTGTAGTTGTATTATATTTTTATGGAGGATCAGTATTGCGACCGTTTTCATTTACTTTAATTATAGGTATTTTAATAGGGACATATTCATCAATATTTGTAGCAAGTCCAATTATGTTATATTTTGAAGAGAAATATCCAATCCCAGAATATAAAGAGGAGGAGGAATAATTAATTATGTCATTTGATGCAATTGTAGGAGGACAATGGGGAGATGAAGGCAAGGGGAAAATTGTAGACTTATTAAGCAAAGATGTTGATGTTGTAGCAAGATATCAAGGTGGAGCCAATGCAGGACACACAGTCTACAGAGAAGATAAAAAAGTAGTACTTCATCAAATCCCAACGGGAGCCTTAAGAGAAAGCTGTACTTGCGTTTTAGGAAATGGAATGGTAATCGATCCAATTGGTATTTTAGAAGAAATCAATACATTAAAAGAATTAAATATTAATGTTCGAGATAGAATTTTTATTGACTATTATGCACATATTGTTACTCCCATTCATAAATGTATAGATAGAGTTAATGAAGCGAAAACTAATAATGAAATAGGGACAACATGCAAGGGAATTGGCCCAACATACACAGATAAATATAAAAGGATTGGTATCCGAGCGATTGATATTTTATCTTCTGAAACTTTAATTGAAAAAGCTAATATGAGATTGCAGATTGCTTTAAACAATAATGAAATTACAGCTAATGAAGTTCCCCAATTGGAGGAAGAGTTACAATTATTTTATAGTATATGTATGCAGATTTCAGAATATGTCCAAGATACATTTGAATATTTACATAGTACATTAAATAAAAATATCTTAATTGAAGGGGCACAGGGGACTATGCTAGATATTGATTATGGGACATATCCCTATGTTACTTCTTCAAATTGTTCATCTGGAGGGATAGGCACTGGATTAGGTATTCCCGGATCAAAATTAAATAATATCATTGGTATTTTTAAAGCTTATACGACACGAGTTGGTGGAGGCCCATTCCCTACAGAATTATTTAATCAAGATGGAGAAATGTTAGGTAGTATAGGTAAAGAATTTGGAGCTACAACGGGTAGGCCCAGGAGATGTGGCTGGTTTGATTTAGTGGCTGCCAGGTATAGTGCGAAGGTTAATGGTTTAACAGGAATAGCCCTTACAAAATTAGATATTCTTAACTCTTTTGAAACAATCAAAGTGTGTACTGCATATGATTTAAATGATAAAATAACAGAACATATGACGGAGGCATTAAACGAATTACAGAATGTTCAACCTGTTTATAAGGAATTTAAAGGATGGAATACAGATATAGCAGATATAAATAATTTTGAAGAACTTCCCAATGAAGCAAAAGATTATATTCAGTATTTAGAATCAGAGATTGGTGTTCATATTTCTATGATTTCTATTGGGCCAAAACGTCATCAAATAATACACCATAAAAAATAAATTTTATGCAAATTCATTATACTTTATTAACTTTTAATTATGCATAGAGTATATTTAATAGTTATTTTATTCATATCAACCATTTTAATATCAGATGCCTATGATCCTCTAGATATAGATTTTTTAAAGAAAAAATCTGAAGAAAAAAAACCAAAAAAAGTAGAACAAACAGCTCTCCCTGTTCAGAAAAAACAAGGGCTTCCAGAATTTGAAAAAGTTATTGATGGATTTGAGGAAATCCCTGGATTATTTACTTTATATTGGAATAAAGAAAAAAATAAATTTCTAATAGCATTAAAACCGGATCAATTAAATAAAATCTATTTGGCTAATCTTACAAGAAAATCAGGGGATGCAATGTATTATGACTCAGGGTCTATGCTTTGGGAATTCCCTTTTGTGTTTCAAAGACTAGGGGATGTAATACAATTAGTTCATATTAATACCTCATTCAGGGCTGACCAATCATCTGCTATTCATAGATCTATAGACAGTAATTTTTCTAATTCTATAATTTCTACAGGTAAAGTTATATCTTCTCCTAATATTGAAACACAGGCAGTGTTAATAGATGCAAAAGAAATGTTTGTTAGAGATATATCTTATGTATCTACGCATAGGAATGGGCAGTATAGATTTGATAAAAATAATAGTTTTGTGAATGATCTTCAGTCTTATCCAACAAATACAGAAATTCAAATTAAAGCTCATTTTGTAAGTTCAAAATGGACAAATTCATTTACTTTACCTAATTCTCATAGTATGATGCATACTTATCATATAAGTTTATTAGATATACCGGATACCGAATTTATGCCCAGGGTATCAGATGATAGAGTTGGATATTTTACCACAATATATCAGGACTATACTTCTACCTTAAAGGAAACCCCATATGTTCGATATATAAATAGATGGGATTTACAAAAAAAATATCCTAACAAAAAAATATCTGAACCTATTAAACCTATTGTATATTGGTTAGAAAATACAATTCCTGTTGAATTTCGAAAAGCTGTAGAAGATGGTATATTGGCATGGAATAAAGCATTTGAAAAAATAGGCTTTAAAAATGCGATTGTTGAAAAACAAATGCCAGATGATGCAACAAGGCACCCAGGAGATTCGCGC
>CAYOTG010000139.1:1422-3626 GCA_964406825.1 uncultured bacterium | reverse complement strand
TTCCTACCGTGTTTAGTCCAATAGAATATAATGATAAATTATTAGTAGATGGTGGTCTTGTAAATAATTTACCTATCAACATAGCTGAAGATTTAGGCGCTGAATATATTATTGCATCAAATGTTATAGCAAAGGACAAATCAAAAGATGAAATTATAGATGTTTTTAATATAGTTCAAAAAATAATGAATTTATATGGGATTAAAAATGAGCGGGTAAATTTACTAAAAGCAGATATTTTAATTAACCCTGAATCAGATGGTATAAGCTCTATTGATTTTAATATTAATAATATTATTAAACTAAAATCAAATGGTATAAAGGCTGCCCATGCTAATCTTAATAAATTTTTAGATTTAAAATATTTATCTCCAAATTTTATAAATCTTGCATCTATATCTGAGAATATGATAAATATAGATTCTTTAATTTTAAGTGAAGATATGCAAGGAGACTCCTTGGTTAACAATCTATTCCCCTCAAATAAAACATTATCTAAAGAAGATATTACAAATCATCTTATTGAAATCAGACGAAGTCAAAAATATCATAACATACATTCTAAATATAAAAAAAATATTGATAATCAATCTTATGATATGTATTTACATGGTGTTAAGAATAAACCTATTTTTATTAATGAAATTGAAGTAGTTGGAAATAAAAAAATCAGCAAAGAAGAAATTCTTAATATGTTATCTCTTAAAAATAATCAAGAACTTAATACTAAAATATTTAATGATAATATTAAAGACATATATAATACAGAACGTTTTGAATATATTAATTATGATATTGTAAATATTGATGACAAAAATTCAAAATTAATTTTAAATATTAAAGAATCAGAAAATAAAAGATTAAAGCTTGGTGCAGTATGGGATAATCATTACAAACTAATAGGTAAAATTAAACTTGATATTTTTAATAAACCATTTAGAAATTTTAGATTGCAAGATGAATTATTATTTTCTGGAATTAAAAAAAATAAACTCACATTATATTATCTCCTTAATCATAATAATAAAATTAGTTTAATCCCTTTTATAGAATTTGTTAATCAAATAAAGGATATTGGAATTTTTAGTAACGATAATAATACTATTCATTATTTAAATCATGATTTTAAAGAAACTACACTAGGGCTAATATATCCAATATCAAAATTTGGTTCTGTATCACTTAGCTATAATAAGTTTGATAGTAAGTATAAAGGAGTTTTAAATCCTGATAGCACTATGGAGAACAATAATATTTACTATACAAAAATTAAATTGAATATTGACCAAATAGATAACTTATTACATCCAAGAAATGGATATCGAATAAATTTAAGTTATCAAAAAAGTAATGATATTTTTTATACTTCCAATGATAATATTCAAAATGGCTATAATTATTTATCTCTTACGGGGGACTATTATAAAACTTTTAATTATAACCATACTATGAGATTGTTTAATCAGTATAGAAAATCTAATGATTTGATTCCCTTATATTTGAAAGCTAATTATAGTGGAAGTGACTGGAGTGTGGGGTATAATGAATTTACATTGACAGCAGCTAATCTCCATTTAATGGGTATAGAATATCAATATCATTTCAAAAGTAGTATTACTTATAGATTAATATTAAATAAAGTTATTAAAATTGATACGGATACAGAATCATATACAAAAGCTCCAATCAATTATGGTATTGGTATAAAAATAAGGTCTTTATTAGGACCTATTGATTTTACTTGGGGAAAAGGACACATTATCCCTCTTGATAAAAATAGTAAAGAAAATAATATATTTTATTTTAATTTTGGGGTAGAAATATAGAATTATATTATAAAATATGCCGCGATGGTGGAATTGGTAGACACGCTGGTCTTAGGAACCAGTGCCTATGGCGTGGGGGTTCGACTCCCTCTCGCGGCACAGAAACCTTTTTATGTTATTAGATATAGTAATAATAATAATCACTACGTATACAACATGGTATGCATCAGAAATTCTCTCAAGAGGGACTGAAGGGATAGGCAAAAAATATAATATATCCTCCAGTGTTAAGGGGGCAACATTAGATGCGATTGGAAGTTCTTTCCCGGAATTTTGCACTGTAATATTTTGTTTAATAGCAGGATCATTTGAAGCGGGCATTGGAGCTATTACTGGCTCAGCACTTTTTAATATATTAGTCATACCATCAATCTGCGT
>CAYOTG010000139.1:0-1322 GCA_964406825.1 uncultured bacterium | reverse complement strand
GTAATTGCAGGTATAACTATTTTAGCAGCTGCAACATCATTGCCTGATACATTTTTATCTATTATATCTGCAAAAAAAGGAGAATTTGATGCAGCTCTAACTAATACTATTGGTTCTAATACTTTTAATATATTAATCTGTTTAGGACTCCCTGTTTTCTATGTTAATGGAATTTATTTTAATTGGGATGAAAATACTAACATATTATTTTATGTATGGGGATCTTCTATTGCTAGCATGTTAATCATTAGATATAAATGGGCACTTACCAAATTTGGCGCAAGCACAATGTTAGCACTATATTTGATATTTATAATTTTAATATTTACTAAAGTAATATAATTATTTTGGGGGTAACCCCTTTAAATCCTGATATTTTTTATTTCCAAATAAAAAATAATGCATGATAATACTTTTATTAAAAATGATATTTTTATTAAGTATATCAGTATCTTTAACACATCTAATATTATTAATTAAATTTCTTCTTTTTTTAATTATACCTAAGTGAAAAATAATCCAAAAAAATGCTACATAATGATTAATGAAATGTCTAAATCTAAAGCTTAATAATTCTTTTAATGATGAAATGATTTCTAATGGAACTCTTATTAAAAAAAATGAAAATGAACGTAGAAATGAATAATTAGATAATAATAATATCATACTGTTTCTATGATTAAGGTATGCCTTTTTCGGAGAATCCATAGAGAGTGTTTCTCCTCCATGATGATACAGTATAGCTTCGGGACTAACCCAAACTTCAGATTTTATAAGATGACACTTCCAGTGATAGTCAATTTCTTCCATGTGAGCAAATAAATCATTATCAAAACCAGATACTTTTTTAAAGATGTCTTTTCTAGTTAGAAAGCCTGCTCCTGATGCCCAAAAAACTTTAATAGCATTGTTGTATTGCCCACTATCTTTTTCTATTGTATCAAAAATTCTTCCTCTTGTAAAGGGGAAAACTAAATAATCTATAAAGCCTCCACTTGCACCGGCATAATCAAAATATGATTGATTATTTATATTTATAATTTTGGGTTGTACCGATGCAATGTTCTTATTCTGATCTAATTTAGAAACTAATTTTTCTATACAATGTTCATCCACTACCGTATCATTGTTAAGAAATAATAAATATTGACCGTTTGCTATTTGAGATCCTAAATTGCATCCTCCAGCATATCCTAAATTAGTATCAGATTTTTCAATAATTATATCTGAAAAATTATTAACAACCTCATCATAACTTGAATCACTACTTGCATTATCTACTACAATGATTTCAATATTTTTAAATGTTGATTTAGTTAAAG
>CAYOTG010000138.1:0-3641 GCA_964406825.1 uncultured bacterium | reverse complement strand
TCTGGAGTTTCACCTGCTTCAACAGATTCAACAACACCCGCTGCATCAAATAATCCAACTTCATCACCAGGCTCTAAGCCCATAACATTTTGAATAATAACCAATGAACTCTCACCTGTCTCATCTGGAAGATCTGTAAAATGTGTTAATTCTACATAACTACAACTACCATCATCTATTGTTGCATTTGAATCATAATTGAGTGCTTCAGGATCAGTACAACCAGAACAAGATGAATTATCTCCATCACATACTCCACAATCATCTAACTCTGCTAATCCAGCACAATCACCATTACAATCAACATCTGATCTACAGTCTCCATCACAATCATAGTTGTCTTCTGGATATTCACAAGAACCATCATCATCAGTTGCTGATGAGTCATAGTTACATGCGTCCATATCTGTACATCCATCAACAGGCTCAGTTGTTACTGTAAATGAACCACATTCTGAATCTGAAGGAAGAGCACTTCCATTTGGATCTGATATAACAATACTACTTAGACAAACACTTGTAGTACCACCAGATTCTCCAAATAATTCAACATTTAGAATAGGACCTGATCCTTCTTCAATAACACCACCCGTTAAACTGAAACCTACAACAATTCCATTAGCTGTAGAAACTGTAAAACCTTCAGTCCTATCTGTTGTTGTTACCTCTCCTATGCTTACAGTTTCAGGATTACCAAAATTAAATGTAAATTGGAAACCACCTACTGCTTCATTATTATCCATAGAAATATCCAACATACTAGAAGATCCTACCGCTGTTGCACCAGAACCTACATTAAGGACAACTGGATCAACTGGTTCTTCTGTAACCGATAATGTTCCACATGTAGAACTTGGATTCATCGCTTGACCTGCTGGATCTGAAATCACAACATCAGAAAGACATGCAGTAGCCGTACCTGCACTATTACCTACTACAGTTACTTCTATAATAGGACCATCACCAGGAGCTATCACATCTCCTGTTAAACTGAATCCTACAACAATACCATTATTAGTAGAAACATTAAATCCTTCTGTTCTATCTGTTGTTGATACAGCAAGGATATTTCCAATATTTGGATTAAAACCTAATGTAAATTGGAATCCTGCTACAGGATCATCATTTGACATACTAACATCTAAATCACCTTCTTCTCCTAATCCTACAGATAAATCACCAACAGATAATTCAACTGGATTTGGAGGAGATGAAGCAGTTGCACAATCTTCATTTGATGCAGAAGACTCACCTTCATCATAAACAGCAACAACAGTATAACAATATTCAACCCCTGGTGTTACATTAGAGTCATTATAAGATGTATTTTCAGTATAACCAATCTCTTGACCATCTTTATATACATTATAACCTAATAAATCTCTATTTAAAGAAGAATTATCTTCTTCAGAAACTTCATGATAAGAAACTTGCAGCATATGAGCTTGCAATCTCTTTGTTAGAAGTTTATGTATCATAGCTGATTTTTCATTAGGTACTGAAACTTGAACCTCAGCACTACGTTCTACTAAGTCTAGCACTGATACATTATTAAAAATAAAGTTAGGTATATATTCTCCAACTTTTTCATAAGATACTTCTTGATTATTAGAAGCAATCATTCTTGGACCATCGTTAGATGAGAATAAACCACCGCAATCACCACCATCACTATCATAGCATGTTAAATCACAACCATAGGCTTGATCTTCACAATCTTCATAGCCATCACCAATCCATGATTCTGGGCAACAATCATCATCTGCACAATCTGGAACTTGTCCATCAGCACATTCTCCTGGAGGGAGACAATCTGCAGGGCATGAATAATAATCTTCATCTCCTGTACAATTACCATCACCACACTCAGCAGGACCATCACCAGGACAATTACATCCTGAACAATCCCAGCCATATGTACCTTCTAGAGTAGCGCAATCAATCCCATATTCAGTCCATGCAGTATCGCAACACTCAGAACCATATGCAGACCAATCAAATTCACAGTCTTCACATCCTTCAGATCCGCCGCCGCCACCATCACCACAATCACCACCATCATTGTCATAGCATGTTAAATCACAACCATAGGCTTGATCTTCACAGTCTTCAAAACCATCACCAATCCATGATTCTGGGCAACAATCGCCATCACCAGAACAGTCTATAATATAGCCATCTTCACATTCATCTTGGCCACCGCCGCCACCATCACCACACTCGTCAGCAGTACAATCACCACCATCACAATCGAATTCTTCACAGTTAAAATAAATTCCCCATGAACCATCATCACAAAGACCATCACCTATCCATCCTTCATATCCAGTACAATCTTGACCTTGGCAATCTACGCAGCCATCACCACCGCCGCCACCACCATCTCCACACTCATCAGGACAAGTTTGTGAAGCATCACCATCAACAATACAATCATCACATGTTCCACCCCAAGAGGCACAATCATATGTTGCATCTATACATGTACATGGACAGCAATCACCACCATCAAAATCACATGCTGAAATATTATTAGATGAATCGCAATAACCATCGGCTATCCAACTATTAAGGCCACCTGAAGCTTCGCAGTCATCACCACCACCGCCGCCGCCGCCATCACAATCACCATTATCGTAAGCAAATTCTTCACAATCAAAAAATGCACCACATGTGACATCAGCACAAAGGCCATCTCCTAACCAAGAATCTACGATATCTTGAGCGATACATTGGAGCTGACAATCTAACTGTCCTGGCATACCATAAGCATCAGTGCAAGTATCTCCAATACCATCTCCACCGCCGCCACCGCCATCACAATCGTTAAATGAAGGTGCACATGACCCATCAGGACATTCTATTAATCCTAAATCTTCACAACTATCTTCACCGCCACCGCCACCACCATTGTCAGCAGGGGCATTCCAATCTAAATTAATATTACCAACTTCACCTGTTGCAACTAAATCAGTTGCAGGATTTAGACCAAATGGAGTTGCACAATCTATATTAGATGCATCTGATTGACCCGATACATTCGATGCAACAGTATAATAACAGTATGTATTTCCATTCACAACACCAGTATCAACATAATCAGTTGTACCCAATGTTGCTACTAATTCATATTCTCTATTGTTAGAATCATTAGGTTCATGATGATTTGAATTTAAATATGAAGATAAAGAACTCATCTTATCTAATAAACCATCATTTAAACTATATATATTGCCATCTCTTGTATTTGAGAACACAAGAAGATTATCTAATTCAAAATAGCTTGAACCATTAATTAAAGAATCATTAATAAGATTACTTATTAATTCAAAACTTTCTATAAGATTGCTACTATTACTTAGAATAGTATTCATAATATATTCAAAGGAAGATCCATTACCCATAAGACCTCCTGGACAAGCACATCCAGAACAATCCCAGTAATACACACTCTCTAGTGTAGCACAATCAATCCCATATTCAACCCATGCTGTATCACAACATTCTGAACCATAGGCTGTAAAATCAAATTCGCAACTGGCACAATCTTCGCTGCCACCGCCGCCGCCGCCACCACCGCCGGAACAATCACCACCATCATTATCATAACATGTTAAATCACAACCCCATTGTTGGTCTTC